>CAZSVD010000149.1:0-3189 GCA_964610145.1 uncultured bacterium
ACAATCTCCCGGCTTCCGCCGTCTTTCCCAAGCTGACGGATAAACGACTGATCAATTTTCAACTTTTCAACATCAAGCTTACGCAGCAAGGAAAGCGATGAGTAGCCGGTTCCGAAATCATCCAAATAAAGCTGCAAATTCATGCGCTTAAGCGCCTCAAGATTTGCTAATACCACTTCGTTATCATCAAGCAACACCGTTTCCGTGATCTCGATCCGGAGCAAAGACGGATCTGTTTCGTATTTCCTAAGAATTTCTTTTACATTCGTCACAAAGTCAGGTTGATGCAATTGACGCGCGGAAACATTCACGCTGACATAAAAATAAGTCGTGGAAGCAATTTCTTTTTTCCACTCCGCGAGCTGGCGGCAAACCTCTTCAAAAATCCAATCCCCCAGCTGGACAATCATACCACTGTCTTCAGCGACCGGAATAAACTGAGCAGGCGAAACATAACCCTGCTCCGTGTGCTTCCAGCGCACAAGACTTTCAAAGCCCGCAAGCCGGCCGGTTTTCGTGGAAATAATCGGCTGATAAAAAACACTGAATTCTTTGCGGTCAATCGCGCGGCGCAAATCCGTCTCAAGCCCCATCAACGTAACCGCTTTGGAATACATTTGCTCGTTAAAAAACTCATGGCGCCTGCGGCCATTCGATTTCGCAACATACATGGCCGTGTCGGCTCCGCGTAAAAGATCATTGGCGTTTTTAAAACGTGCACCGCCAATCACGATACCGATGCTCACGCTCGTAAAGATTTCATGCCCATCCAAATGAAAAGGATCGCGCAATTGAGTCCGGATCTCTTCCGCGATACTTTGCGCTTCTGACTCCGTTGAAATTCCGTCGACAAGCAAAGCAAACTCATCGCCCCCAACACGCGCCAAGGCAGTGACTTTTTGAAGTTTTTTGCGCAGACGGTACGCGACACTGATTAAAAGCTGATCACCCTTGATATGCCCGATACTGTCATTGACCACTTTAAAACGGTCTAAATCCATGTAAAAAACAGCAAAAGAATAATTCGGCTCACGGCGCATACGTGAAATGGCCTCAGAAATGCGCTCCAAAAAAAGCGTGCGTGTAGGAAGATCCGTAAGAGGATCGTAGAACGCGTTGTGCAAAAGTTTCTCTTCGGCTTTTTTCTGATCGGTAATATCCACAGCAACACCTAAAACCGCAAAATCCTTTTGGCCGGGAACAAGAAAGGGTATTTTGATCGTCTGCAGAAGACGCTTTTGTCCGGAGGAATCCACAAAACTTTGCTCGGAAATAAATTTGGGCTTGCCTTCGCGAATCACTTGCTGATCATCGCGAATAAATTCGCTTAGCTCAGCTTTGGAATGATGAAAATCTTCGTGCTTGGCTCCGGTTAAAGCCTCAACAGTCGTGCCATAGGCATCCGCCATGGCCTGATTCACCAGAATAAAACGACCCTCTTTATCTTTCGCGAAAATCATATGCGGAACGAGATCAATAATTTTGCGCAGTTTGCGCTCGCTCCCGCGCAAAGCACGGTCACTTTCCATGCGGCGGTGAAACTCCCGGCGCAATAAAAGCAAAATAGTGAGCCAAAACGCGCCAAGCAAAAAAACTCCGCCGATCGCGGCCGTAAAAAAAGTATGCCGTGTTTTTTGATAAACCGACAGGCGTTCACGCACTTTCTTTTTTAAGTCAATTTCATGCCGCTGAATCCCTTCACGGTATTGTTTGCGAAGTTGGTGATACTCCTGACTGGATAAAAGTTTGGATGCCGCTGAAAAATCGCCTTTTTGAACAAACTCAAAAGCCTGACGTTCCAGCTGAACTTTGCGGACATTGGCGCGATAACTTTCCAAAACACCATTTTTTTGCTCCGGGCGTGGGGTTAATTCAAGCAGCCGTCGGATAGACGTACTTTGTTGAGGAACAAATTCTTCGTATTGAATTTCCCAGTTAGAATCACCGCTTGAGGCCGCCATACGCGCTGAAAGCGTCAAAACCTCGCCCAACTGGATGGTTTCGTCTGTCAGACTTTGAAGCTCAAGGTCATTTTCAATTTTCTGGACCAGGCTGCCGCCAGTTTGCCAAAAATGCCAGCTAACCAATCCGAAAGCCAAAAGAGTCAGAACAGCACCTAGCGTAATGAAGCGCGATAAAAATTTCATGAAACCTTCAAATGATTCTTATTCAAGAAAGCCAAAAATGCCAAATCAAGTAGCCCACGATCAATAAGATAATCGTCCATTTAATCAGCTTTTGTAGAGCCCAAAAAGAAAAAATAACCGCCAGAACCACCAACGCCACGGGCAAAAGATTATGCTGAAAAGTTTCGGGAATATTCATCCAAACCTGCTTTCTCTTCGTTTTGAGTAGAAATATTCTAACAGGGATAGGTAAAGAGGGACAATACTCCCTTTAAAACAGCCTTTGAAAAGTTTCAATGCGATTTTGGAGCGATGCAATCAAGCAGGCTGAATCTAAATCGGAATGAGCGGAAAAGAAAAAGCCGGCGAGAAAACTCGCCGGCTTTTTTACAAAAACAAAACTTACTGTGAAACTTTTTTCGTTAAATCCGTCACTGCTGCAGCGGCAGCCTCCGTCGCGGTTGCTGTCGTGCCAGCTACTTTCTTCGCGGCATCGGTCACTGTTGACGTTGCTGTCGTCGCCGGAGCAGTAGCCTGAACTGCGGCATCTGTCACTGCCGTTGATGTTTGATCAGCTGCTTTAGTCGCCGCCGCCGTCAAAGAATCAAGAGTTGAAGAAGCCTGATCCTGCATCGAGTCCATCGTGTCGGAAGCTGCGTCACCCATGTTATCGGCAACATCTTTTACCGTGTCCGTTGCCTGCTCGGCTAAGTCCGCGGCGGCATCCTGAGCGTCGGTCGCAACGTCGGCCGGCGTATCCAAATCAAAAATGTCTTCGTCCAAATCCTTCTTCGCTGCTTGATCCTGCGCCGGAGCAACGCTGTTTTCAACTTCACTTGGAACAGCTTCCGTCGCGGGTTGCTCTTTTTTTGCGCATGCAGCAACAGCTAATCCGAGCATAAGCGCCAGAATCATAAGTGACCATAAATTTTTTTTCATTTCCCTGTCTCCTTTTTTAATTTTCAGAACTTCAATTTTTAAAATAATTTCTTTGCGCTAAAATCTGCGCTTATCCGACAAATGGGAGCAACACATATAACACAGGCGCATCTCACTTGCAAAC
>CAZSVD010000150.1:0-1639 GCA_964610145.1 uncultured bacterium
CACATCTTTTGAGTGGGGTCCGTGAGTTGCGCTGTAAAGGTTGATCAGGCCAATCAAATTCAAAGCCAAAATGACCAGAACAAAATTCCAATCCACACGTTTTAATAAGGTACGTTCTTCGACTTGCATTAATTCCACGCAAGACTCCTTTGCTTATTCATCATCAAGTTCCTGAGGAGCTTTGACCGCAGGTTTTTTCTGCGTTTTTTTAATGGCATCTTCAATCCAATCGGGATGATACTTCTTAAAATAAGCTTCCATGATATCTTTCACCACAGGACCTGCTCCCGTATTTCCATGGCAAGAATGTTCCGCCAAAGCCGCCACCGTGATTTCAGGTTTATCAGCGGGAGCAAAGGCGATGTACCACCCATGATGGCGCATTTGAATGGGCCGAGATAGGCAGTCGCCATAAATTTGATCGGCAGAAAATTCTCGCACCTGCGAGGTTCCTGTTTTTCCTGCCATTTGCACTCCAGGAATTTTTAAGAAACGAGCGGTTCCATGATCTCCATTGACCACACGGCGAAGTCCCTCTTTCACGGTTTTAAAAGTTTCCACGGAAATCGAATATCCATTGGGTTGCTTTTGGGTGATATCTCGAACCAAGGTGGGTTGGGATTCTTTCAAAACTTTTCCATCGCGGTTGATGATTTTTTTAATAATAAAGGGGCGATAAACTTTTCCTTCAAGTCCAATCGTATTGTAAGCCACAGCCATTTGCAGAGGTGTCACAGAAACATAACCCTGTCCAATGGCGGTACTCAGGTTTTCTCCTGGCTGCCATTCTTCACCTTTGACTCTTTTTTTCCATTCACTATTGGGCATCAAACCTGGAACTTCATGGGGAATTTCAACGCCCGTGCGAGTGCCCAATCCAAGCAGACTGATATAGTTGTACATCTTGTCGACTTCCAACTGAATGCCCATCTTGTAAAAGAAAACGTTGCTGGATCTTTCCAGAGCTTCGAAGATGGTGATATTTCCAAAGCCTGGTTTGTAGTGATCATGATAAGGACGACCACCGAAACGAAGAGCTCCAGGACAGTTGATCACCGTTGTGGGAGTGACAACTTTTTCTTCCAAAGCCGCTAAGGCCACCAATGGTTTAAATGTCGATCCTGGAGAATTATGATCTTGAATGACTTTGTTGCGTAAAGGTTTGAATGGATCATTGATCAGGCGACTCCATGTTTGAGGAGAAATCACCGTGGAAAATTCATTGGGATCAAAGGAGGGATTGTTGATCCAAGCCAAGACTTCACCATTGGTTCTCATTGCGACTACACCGCCGATGCGATTGCCTGCAGTGAAGGAGTGATGAGCTGCTTCTTGGATTTCTTTATCCAATGTCAGAACAACACTGTTGCCGGTATCAGGGATTTGATCACGGATTTTTTCTCCATAGATCGTGGGAGATTGACTGCTGGTTTCACGGCCCTTGGCATCGACTTGGATAAAACTGATACCGTCTTTGCCGCGGATGTCTCGTTCTAGAATTTCTTCCAGACAAAATTTTCCGATGATATCCCCTTGTTCAAAACTCATCGTGCCTTTGTAGTTCTGATTGTATCGCTCTTTTTGCTCTTTGGAAATCTCGCCGACGTAGCCGAACAGCTGAGCTCCATTGGGACCCAGA
>CAZSVD010000151.1:0-4874 GCA_964610145.1 uncultured bacterium
AAAAGCAAAACGAAGAATTCCTTTTTCAGGCATTTTTTGCATGTGCTGGAGTGGTTTGCGATTCCGGTTGTGGCGATTTTTTTCAGTGCGATTCCGGCTTTGGACGCGCAAACGCGTCTGATGCTTGCGAAATATATGGAATTTTGGGTGACCGATAAACGCCGCACCTGATTTTAATTGACGGTTTTTTGTTCTGGATTTACTCTGTCGGCAGGTTAAGCGATCTGTTTTTTCAATAACTTAAGGGGATTTAAAATGAAGAAGATGTTCTCTTTTCTTTTCGCGGCATTTTTGGCGGTATTTGTTTTGTCCACGGGAAATGTTTATGCCGGCGATGTTTCTTGCAATGAAACGATACTGGATAAGGCATGGGATTGGGGAACCACGCTTGGTAAATCCGGTTTGGACAAAGACAGTATTTTGATGAAGAACAAAGCCGAGCGCGCGCAAAAATGCGCAGAACGCGTTGCTAAGCAGGCGCAAAAAGCCGCCGGCCAAGCTGCTGATGATATGAAGAAAAAGCTCGGACTGTAATTTTCCGGGGTTTTGCGTTCTGAGATGGGGCTTGCTCCGGATCGATGGCCGCATCACTATGCATCGCTTAAAAAGGCCGTGGAGAAATCCACGGCCTTTTTGTTTTTTTAAAAAAGATAAAAATCTAAAAAACAAAATCTTCGCAGTATAATATTTTCATGATAGCGATTTTGCTCTTATTGGTTTCAAATGTCTTTATGACGATTGCCTGGTATGGGCATCTTAAATTTCGTCAGGAAGCTCTTTGGAAGGTGATTCTCGTTAGCTGGTTGATTGCTTTTGTGGAATATTGCTTTCAGGTTCCGGCAAACCGAATCGGTTCTTATCAGTTTACAACCCCGCAGCTCAAAGTCATTCAGGAAGTGCTTACGCTGGTTGTATTTTCGGTGTTTTCAGTGGTCTATTTAAAAGAGGGGATGCGCTGGAACTATTTGATCGCTTTTCTTTTTATGATTGGTGCGGTTTATTTCGTTTTCAAAAAATAGAGGTTCAAAATGAATGAGCCCGTTGAGCGCCTCGAAGGGCGGGATTACTGGAAAAGGTGCAATGTCTGTAAAAAAGAAATTGCGTTTAACGCGGCCTATTTTCTTTGTTCTGTGAGCACTTGCCGCAGTAAGCGTACTGGAATGATTTTTTGTTCAACGAATTGCTATGACGTTCATTTAGGTTATATTCCGCACCGCTCTTCATACTGTGAAGAAGATCGGGCTCCCGCTAAATAGAACTTAAGAAGGGACGAGTTCGATAAGAGTTATCTCCGCCGGAACGCCCAGGCGCAATGCGGGCCCCCAAAAACCGGTACCGAGATTAATATAAATTTTCATATTGCCGTGCTGATTGAGTCCCTTGCTATAGGGATTAAAAAACCGCACCAATAAATTAAGCGGAAAAAATTGTCCTCCGTGCGTGTGTCCCGAAAGCATGAGATCAAAGCCCGCTTTTTCAGCGGCAAAGCAGCTTTTAGGTTGATGCGCGAGCAGAATCTTGTAAGCATTTGCAGATTTCTTTAAGTCAATCGCGTTTGCTGCGTTGGGTTCATGCGCGGAAATAAAGTAGCCCGCGTCCGGATCAGTAATGCCTCCTAACCATATTTTTCCATCCGCGATCAGGCGGCCCTGATTGACCAAAGCATGAACTCCAAGATTTTCAATAATGGAGATCCATTTTGCCGCGTTCCAATAGTATTCATGGTTTCCGGTAACATAGAAAACGCCGCAGGGCGCGCCCAGTTGCTCGAGCGGAGCCAGATCATTGCCAAAAATACGCGGATCGCTATCGCCGATATCTCCGGTTAAAACAATAAGATTAGCCTGCAGCGGCGTAATTTTTTCCACGACTCGTTGAACATATTTTTTTCGGATCAGCGGGCCGACATGAAGGTCGCTGATTTGAACAATTTTAAATCCCGACAACTCCGAATATTGAGAGGGAACAGGGATCTTGACCCGTTTGATTTTAGGGCCGCTATAAGCCGCACGGACTCCCAGGAAGTTGAAGCTTACCGCGAGGCCCGTAAAGAGATAACAAATCAGCGGCTCGTAATCAAACTGGTGAAATACCCATACTAAAATATCTTTGATTAATGCTGCACAAAGCAGATGGATAAAAAGTCCGGCAAGGAAAAAAGTAATAAAAACACGCGAGGTGCTTTGCTTTTGTTTGTGAATCCGGGTGAGATGCAAAACCTGGAGCCCGAAAGAGGTTAAAAAAAAGATAAAAAGAGCTCCGAGAACAGCGGGATGGAGGCGCATGGGAATAACCAGCTCGCACCAGACAAATACCGCGCATAAAAAAATAGCGGTGCTCAGCAATCCAAAAAAGACCGCTTTTCGAAAAGGTTTTTTTCCGAGAGATTGTTTCATGTTTAGCGCGTTGGGGCGCTAATTAAATTATAGCATCCGGGTGCATCGAAATAAGGGCGTTACAAATAAAAAGGGCCGGCTATTTCTAGCCGGCCCTTTTACTCAGCTTGTAACGAAATGATTAGTCGACCGCTTCTTCGCTGTAAGAAGGAATGTCGGCGCCTTTTTCACCTTTTTTAGGTTCGGCTTTTTTCTCAATGATGGCGCACTCGGTTGTCAAAATTAAACCGGAAACGCTCGCAGCATTTTGAATTGCCGTACGAACTACTTTTGCCGGGTCAATGACGCCGGTAGCGATAAGGTCTTCATATTCTCCGTTGGCCGCGTTAAATCCGTAAGAACCTTTGTTCGAAAGGATTTGCTTCACAACCACAGAGCCGTCAAAGCCCGCGTTTTCTGCAATTTTACGAGCCGGAGCTTCAAGCGCGCGGCGCACAATATCGACGCCTGTCGCTTCATCGCCTTCAGCCGTAACATTTTTCAACGCGGCAATGGAACGCAATAATGCAACTCCGCCGCCCGGCACAATACCTTCGGCAATTGCGGCGCGTGTGGCATGCAAAGCATCATCCATGCGCGCTTTCTTTTCTTTCATTTCGATTTCGGTGGCTGCGCCGACTTTGATAACGGCAACACCGCTTGAAAGCTTCGCGAGACGCTCCTGGAGCTTTTCTTTATCATAGTCTGAATCGGTTTTTTCGATTTGACCTTTGATGTGCTCGCAGCGTGCTTTGATATCTTTTTGCGCGCCCGCTCCGCCGATGATCGTGGTGTTATCTTTATCAATCACAACACGTTCAGCGCGGCCAAGGTCTTCCACTTTGACGCTTTCAAGTTTGATACCGAGATCTTCGGAGATAAAACGTCCTTTGGTAAGAACAGCGATATCTTCGAGCTGAGCTTTGCGGCGGTCGCCGAAACCCGGTGCTTTCACCGTGCAAACCTGAAGCGTTCCGCGGATTTTGTTTACCACGAGAGTCGCAAGCGCTTCGCCGTCAACTTCTTCGGAGATAATCAAAAGCGGGCGGCCTGATTGCGCCACGGCTTCAAGTACGGGAATCATTTCTTTAATCGACGAGATTTTTTTCTCACAAATTAAAATGTAAGGATCTTTCAGCACGGCTTCCATGCGGTCAGCATCCGTTACAAAATAAGGGGAGAGATAACCGCGGTCAAACTGCATACCTTCGACGAGATCAACCTCGGTTTTAAAGCCCTTCGCCTCTTCCACCGTGATAACGCCGTCTTTGCCAACTTTTTCAAGCGCGTCTGCGAGTAATTGCCCGATGGCCGTGTCGCCGTTAGCGCTGATCGTTGCAACCGCCTTCCAATCGTCTTTGCCGTTTACTTTCTTTGAAAGTGACTGAACGGATTCAACAATGGCTTTAACAGCCTTGTCGATACCGCGTTTTAAAGCGGTAGGATTCGCTCCGGCCGTAACGTTTTTCAGACCTTCACTGACGATGGCTTGCGCAAGTACGGTTGCCGTGGTGGTTCCGTCACCGGCTTCGTCGTTTGTTTTTTCGGAAACTTCGCGAACCATTTGGGCGCCCATATTTTCATAAGGGTCCTTCAGTTCGATTTCTTTCGCGACCGTCACACCGTCTTTGGTGATAATCGGCGCGCCGAATTTACGGTCAATCACAACGTTCCGGCCTTTGGGCCCAAGCGTGACACTGACGGTTTTCGCCAGAATATCGACGCCGCGCTTAATTTTCTGGCGCGCGTCTTCTGAAAAACTAAGTTGCTTTGACATACTTTATTTCCTCCAAAGGGAACAAAACTGCTGCTTTGCGCCCAATGATTAGATTAATGAATTACTGTGCTTCGAAGACAGCGAGAATATCGGATTCGGAAAGAATCTTGTGTTTCTTTCCTTCAACTAAAATTTCATCTCCGGAATATTTTCCAAAGATAACACGGTCGCCCTTCTTAACCTGGGGTTCCTGAACTTTGCCTGAATCAAGCGTCTTTCCTGGTCCGACAGAAATTACTTTGCCTTCGGACTTTTCTTCTTTAGCTGTGTCCGGAAGAATGATTCCGCCTTTGGTTTTTGCTTCTGCTTCCAAAATTTCAACAAGAACGCGATCGCTTAAAGGTTTGATTTTCATTTGAGTTTCTCCTAGTTTAAATATTTAAAATTTGTCGAAAATTTTTCCGTCAGCAAGCCTCACGCGGAGGCTGTATCAATCTCTCCCGCGAGTTCTCCGAGGATACGGAGCTGCTTGAGCGGGAGAGATTGATCTGCCGCAGCACATTACATCATGCCGCCCATTCCTCCCATGCCACCCATTCCTCCCATACCGCCGCCCGGCATCGCGGGAGCTTTTTCTTCTTCAGGGATGTCGGTGATCAAGGCTTCCGTGGTGAGCAAGAGGCCAGCAACACTCGCCGCATTTTGTAATGCGCTGCGTGTTACTTTTTTTGGATCAATGATGCCTTCTTTAACAAGGTCAACATAAGTTCCGTTTGCGGCGT
>CAZSVD010000152.1:0-4660 GCA_964610145.1 uncultured bacterium
CCTTGTATCAGGGCAAGCCCGTAACGCTTTTTTGCGGAAATGATTATTTGGGTTTGTCGCGGCATCCACGGGTCAAAGCCGCCGCGATTCGCGCAATCGAAAAAATGGGCGTGGGAGCCGCTGCCGCGCGTCTTACCTCAGGCTCGATGCCGTCGCATCGCAAGCTCGAAGAGAAAATCGCTAAACACAAAGGTTTTGATCGCGCGCTTGTTTTTTCCGCGGGCTATTTGGCGAATCTGGGCGCATTAACCGCGATTGCTGACGAAAAAACGGAAATTATTTTCGACAAGCTTTGCCACGCGTCGCTGATTGACGCCGTTAAACTTTCCGGAGCGGCGTATCGCGTTTTTCCGCATGCCGATTATGCGCGCTGCGAAGAATTGCTCGCAAAATCCACCGCGACTAAAAAAATTTTGCTGGTGGAATCTGTTTTTGGCATGGACGGCGATGTTGCCGATCTTGAGCGATTAGCTCAGATAAAAACAAAATACAACGTGCTTTTATTTGTGGATGATGCGCATGGGACAGGCGTTGTAAAGATCAACGCGATGAAGAAAGCAGATATTGTCACGGGAACACTATCAAAAGCGGTCGGGTCAATAGGCGGCTTTGTTGTTGCTTCCTCTGCCATGGCCGATTTGATTTTAAATCGCGCGCGTCCGTTTATGTTTGCGACTGCTTTACCGCCGATGATTTGCGAAGCAGCCTATGAAGCTTTTTGCGTGATGGAAGAAGAGCCCGGGCTGCATGAAAAGCTTTGGAATAATATTCGCACGGTTCATGCCCGCATCCAAGCGCTGGGATTTCAATTAGAAGAGCCTCAGTCGGCGGTTTTGCCCGTGATCATTGGCGATGAAAAGAAAGCGCTCGAAGCCTTTCAAAAACTTTTGGAGCAGGGCATTTTTGTTCCGGCGATTCGCTATCCGACTGTTCCCAAGGGAAAAGCGCGACTGCGGATTACGATTAGCGCGGCCCACACGGAAAATGATATTCAAAAATTAATAACGGCTTTAAAAACCTTATGAGCAATAAATCAGAAAATAACCGCAAACGCGACCGCAAAGTGATTTGGCATCCCTTTACCCAAATGCGGGATTGGGAAAAAGAAAATTTTCCCGTGATCGAACGAGGCAAAGGTAATGATGTCTATGATGTGGACGGCAAAAAATACTTAGACGGCGTTTCTTCGCTTTGGTGCAATGTTTTTGGGCATCAAGCTCCGCAAATTGACGCCGCAATTAGCGCGCAGTTAAAAAAAATTGCGCACACCACTTTTTTAGGAGCAAGTCATCCCTCCGCGATGGAACGTGGCGAAAAGCTTTTAAGGATCGCGCCCAAAAGTCTCAAGCGTGTTTTCTATTCCGATTCGGGTTCCGAAGCGGTTGAAATTGCGCTTAAAATCGCGTTTCAGTATTGGCAGCAAAGCGGCCGGAAAAATAAAAAGAAATTTATCAAACTGGGGGACTCGTACCACGGCGACACGTTAGGCTCGGTGAGCGTTGGCGGCATCCAGCTTTTTCACCACATTTATGGACCGCTTTTATTTAATACTTTTACAGTGCCCTCGCCGGCTCTCGCGGATCAAGGGAAAAAATCCATTCAGGCGCTTGAAGCGCTTTTAAAAAAGCATCACAGAGAAATCGCGGCTTTTGTCATGGAGCCGCTGATGCAAGGCGCGGCCGGTATGCTTTTGCACCCGCCGGGGTTTCTTAAAAAAGCCCGCGCGCTGACTAAAAAATATAATGTGCTGCTCATTTTAGATGAAGTTGCCACGGGGTTTGGGCGCACCGGAAAAATGTTTGCCTGTGAACATGAAAAAGTTCAGCCCGATATTCTCTGTTTGGCCAAAGGAATTACGGGAGGGTATTTACCGTTGGCCGCGACTTTAACCACGGAAAAAATTTATAGTGCCTTTCTGGGAAAATATGAAAATCTTAAAACTTTTTTTCACGGCATACCTACACCGCAAATCCTTTGGCTTGTGCTGCCGCAATCGCGACGCTAGATCTTTTTGAGAAGAAAAAAGTATTAAAAACATTGGCGCCTAAAATTAAATCTTTGGAAAAAAGGCTGAAAGAGTTCTTAGAAGTTCCCTGCGTCGGAAGCATCCGGCAAATAGGCTTAATGGCCGGCATTGAAATTTTCGAAGACGCGGAAAAAAAGCGGCATTATCCTTTGGCGCGCAACATCAGTCATAAAATTATTCAGCGTGCGCGCGAAAGAGGCGTTCTTTTAAGGCCTTTGGGGCCGGTTTTGGTGCTCATGCCGCCGCTCTCGATTACTGAGCCGGAACTTGATAAACTATGTACGGTTTTATACGAATCCATTACGGAAGAAACAAATACTTAAACAATTGCCATGAAGAAGCCCGGGATATTTATTACAGGAACCGATACAGACGTCGGCAAAACAGTTGTTGCTGCGGGGCTGGCGCTTGTTTTGCGATCGCAGGGTATTCGCGTTGGTGTCATGAAGCCGATTGCGACGGGTTGTCTTAATTTTGGAAATCGATTGGTTTCCGTGGACGCGGCGTTTTTGATGGAAGCCGCGGAAAATGAATGGACCGGGTTTACAAGCCCTTCCCGCTACAAGCATCCTGTTGCGCCGAAAGTCGCGGCGGAACTTGAAAAAAAAGAAATCGATTTGGATCAAATTCGCGAAGCTTACGCCGAGCTCGAAAAAAACTATGATTTTTTGATTGTGGAAGGTATTGGCGGGTTAATGGTGCCGATTCATCCCAAATATTACGTCACAGATTTAATTCACGAATTTAAAATTCCGCTGTTGGTTGTTTCCAAGCCGGGCCTTGGAACCATCAATCATACTCTGCTGACCGTGGATGCCGCGCGCATTCGCGGACTGGATGTGAAAGGCATTGTTTTTAACCGCGTGCCGCGCGCGAATCTTTCTATTTCTGAAATGACCAATCCTAAAGTTATCGCTGAGCTCAGCAAGGTTCCCATTTTGGGATCTTTGCCGGACATTGAGGATCTGGACATTGAACGCGGAAAATTCGGGTCATTGCGTGAAATGTTTCAGGAACGCGTTCGCATCGACTCTCTTCTCAACGATTTGCGAATTCGCTAGGCAGCTTCTTCCATGGCAAAAATTTTAGTCGCGATGTCCGGGGGCGTGGACTCTTCCGTCGCGGCCGCGCTTTTAAAAGAGCAGGGCCATGAAGTGGCCGGCGCGACGATGCGCACCTGGGCGTCAAACTCCTGCGAAAATCTCAATACAAAGGCTTGTTGCGGTATTACCGGCGTTGAAGATGCGCGCGAAGTTGCTGACACCCTTGGCATTAAATACTGGGTACTCAATTTCGAGGAAGAATTCAAAAAATATGTCATCGACTATTTCGCCGCCGAATATCTTAAAGGCCGTACGCCGAATCCCTGCATTGCCTGCAACGAACATATCAAATTCCGTTTGTTTTTAAAACGTGCGCAGGAAATGGGTTTTGATTCCATTGCTACCGGCCATTACGCCGAAGTGTTTAAAGCGGATAATGGGCTGTTTGCTTTGCGCGAAGGCAAGGATGCGGTTAAAGATCAAACTTATGTTTTGTTCCCGCTGGATCAGGATGTTTTGTCGAAACTTTATCTGCCTTGCGGAAAATATTCGAAAGCTGAAATCCGCGATCTTGCGAAAAAGCATCATCTGAACTGCGTGGCCGGCAAAGCCGAGTCAATGGAAATTTGTTTTATTCCCGATAATGATTATGGCGGTTTTGTCGAAAAAGAATTTTCTCCGCGCGAAACTGTACCGTCGCTTTCCATTCCGGGGACGGTAAAACTAAAAAACGGAACGGTGCTTGGCAAACATGACGGTTATTTTCATTTTACGCATGGTCAGCGCCGCGGCATTAACATCGCTTACAAAGAAAAATTGTATGTGCTTGATATCAAGCCCGAAACAAACGAAGTGATCGTCGGCACTAAAGAAGATGTGCTCGGACAAAAATTCATTGTCGAAAGAGTCAATTGGCACGCGGCGCCGCCAAGCGAAACTTTCGAAGCGCACGTCAAAATTCGCTCTCAGCATGCTGATTCTTTGGCCTCTGCGCCGCCAGCGCAACCGGCATATTCCATTGGCCATACATTTACAGCGTTGGTAAAGATACGTTCCCAGCATAAAAAAGCACCGGCAATTATCACCGTTATTGATAAAAATAAAATAGAAGTTTGCTTTTTGAATAAGCAAGAGGCCATTACGCCCGGACAGGGCGCGGTTTTGTACGACGGCAGCGTTGTCCTCGCCGGCGGCTGGATTGCTTCTCCTCAAACCGCCCCGGGCAAATCCGTATAATTTAAATGCACAACTTTTGGCTTTATCGCTTTCCTGCGGTTGCGTGGATGTCCTTCGTTTATTTTCTTTCGTCGATTCCGGGCAAAGAATTAGAGCCAATGCTTTTTCCTTTCGCGCATCTGATCGCGCACGCGATTGAATATGGTGTTTTGGGATTTTTGCTGACGCGCAGCTTTCTGAATTCAGTGGGTTCTGCTCAATGGATTTTCGCGGCAGCGACTGCTTTTGTGATCGCGGGCCTGTTCGCGGCCTCAGATGAATATCATCAAACTTTTGTTCCGGGGCGGAACGGAGAAATAGTCACTGTTTTTCTCGACATGCTTTTTTCAATTTGCGGCACAGCGGTTTATTTTTT
>CAZSVD010000153.1:0-6051 GCA_964610145.1 uncultured bacterium
CAAACCGCATCACGGCGGTTGGCCCGGCATCTCTGATTCCTGTTTTTAATTCAAACGCGGGAAACAAAACATCTTCCTCCCAAACAATGTGGCGCTTCAAACCCTGTAAAAAAGTTTTAAAAAATGGCTTTGCGATTGCGAAATTTTCATCCTTCAGAGCTATAAAATTTTTCAGCAATAAATCCAAGCGATCATGATCGGCCTCGAAATATGCCGTAACCGTCTTTTTCTTAACGTCCATATTAGATTTCCCCTTCTTATTTAAGATAAGCTTGTCTTTAATTTAACAAAAAGATTACGTCTCTCTGCGTGTTCTGCAAACATGACTGGCTAAGCGATCTCGCTTGAGTTCACGAAAACTTGAGCTCAACAATTTCTCCGAGACATCACAAATAGAGACCCCTGCCAACTTGCTGACCATCCTTGACTTTAGCTCCACCCATTCGTGATGCATAGGGCAAGCATGTTTTGCATTACATTCGGATAACCCCATCACGCATTGCTTTATGACCAGATCGGTTGTTTCAACCGCCGCTATGACATCCAGAAGCGAAATTTCTTTGGGCTCCCGTGTAAAAGCTACCCCGCCCCCCGGTCCCTGTTTGGCTTTCAATAAAGACTTTTTCACTAACACACCAAAAACCTTTGCTAAGTAAGGGCCCGGAATTCCGGTCGCCCGGTTCACTTCAACCGTAGAAGTGTACTGACTCTTTTCCTTTGAGGCCATGTAAGCAGCCGCCCGAATCGCATATTCACATGTCTTAGAATACAGCATTCTATTTTTTGTCCTTATTTATTATGGATAAGCTTATCCTAATTAAAACTACAGCGCAAGCACAAAAATAAAAATAGAATCTATTTCTTAGGCGAGCTTGCAGCGCTAAGCTGTGTCAGAAGATCCTGCCGTGAATCATTCGGTAGCAACGTAATCTCCGCGCCGCCATCCAAGATTTGCTGGGTTTCAAGTATTTCAAAAAGGGTTTCCGAAACTTCCTTGTCTTGAGCAATCACCTTCAATGTTTCTCCGACAATTTCAGAACGAATCGCCACAGCGCGCGCAAATTCCACTGCGGCTTCTTTCTCAGCTGTGCTCGCGATAATACTGACTTGGTTCGCACCGTCCTGACGAATCGCCGATGTCACCTGACGCAGACGATTCACAACTTTCTCTTCAATTTGTTTGACCATGCCTTTATCGCGAAAGTGCACTTTGCGTATATAAATAGACCCGACCTTATAACCCCACTCCGCGGCTCCGCTGAATATTTGGTCGCGCACGGTTTTACTCATCGCGTGGCGATTTTCCAACATCGCCGCGAGCTTCATGTTGCTTAAGCAGCGGATTGTGGCGTTGTTAACGTTCGCACGCAAAGATCCGCGCGGATCGGTATTTTTAAAAACATGCGCCACAGGATCCTGAATGACCATTTCATACCAAACCCCAATACCCATCGGCGCGCCTTCCTCGGAATTCACAGGATTGCTGCGCGCGTATTCCTGATCTAAACGCAAATCACGCACATGACATTGCCCAAAAAAATTAACAATCAGAGCCCCAAGCCCAAGTTTAGGCCATAAAAAATGCAATCCCGGCTCTTTGATCACTCCCAAAACATTTCCAAAAAGAACATAAACACGGGCTTCATTTTCATTCACAATCGCGTAAAATCCGATTAACTTTAAAAATCCAAAAAAGAAACTTTCCGCGACAAAGCAAAAAATGGTCACGCCAAAAATCACGCCGATGATGGGGGCACTTTCCAGAGAGCTCATTGCGCCGCCTCCACGATGATTTTCTTGGCTTGGTTAAAAAGCTTAAGTTTAATGTTCCGCAAATAAAGCCGCAACGCATCCGGCCCATTCTTTTTCATGATACCAAGCTGTTCCGCGAGCTGTTTAAGCAGCTGAACTTCCGCCTGAGCTTTCAGCGTTTCAATTTCAACCGCACGTTTTGATTGCACAATTTTCTGATCCGCTGACGCTTGCGCGATACTGATTTCAGAAGAGACCTGATTATGCGCGGTATTAATCGCGGCCAAAGCTGATTCGACTTCCGCAGGAGGATCAATCTCCGTAATTAACGCCGCATCAAGCTGAATACCGTAACGCGCGATTGAAGAGCGGCATTCTTCTTCCATTTGGCGGTTAAGTTCGCTTAAATTTTTGCGGATATCATTGATTGAAATTCCGGGAATATGACTTGAAGCAGAAAGCGCATCGGAAGTTCCTGATCGCACCGGAGCTTCGAAATTTGAAATACGCTCACGGAGCACGGAAACAAAATAACCCATCACATGCGAAATGGGGCGCTTCACACCGAACACACAAGCGTATAAATTTTTTTCACTCACCGCGTAACGAATCTGTCCTTTTAATCCCGTATTCAGCTGATCTTTGGTCACCGCTTCCAGAACGGTTCCCTCTTCATTTGCAGACGGAGAATCAGGATCATACGCAATATTGACGGTTTGAGTCGCAACGGAAACTTTATAAACTTTTTGCCATGGAAATTT
Source organism: uncultured bacterium (assembly GCA_964610145.1). Classification (GTDB taxonomy): domain Bacteria; phylum Omnitrophota; class Omnitrophia; order Omnitrophales; family Aquincolibacteriaceae; genus Multiplicimicrobium. The sequence continues at coordinate 2,514 of CAZSVD010000153.1, forward strand.
AAAATGCAGTCCGGGCGGGGTGACATGCAAAAGCGGATAAACATAACGTTCTTTTTCATCATCCCGGAGGGCTTGAGAGATAGGATCATCGAGCGTTGTTTTGTCACCAAACCGCGGTGCTTTCCCAAAGGTTGTGACAACCGCGCGTTGATTTTGATCCACAGTGTAAAAACCGGAAATCAAACAGCGCAAAACAAACCAAACAAAGAACCCGAGAAGAATCGCAAATCCAATCGACATAGATCCTTTCTGATCGGTTCAAAAAGAAATTCCCAAGGATGACGCAGGGTCACCCTTGGGAATCAAAGAAACACTTAGTAACGGTAGTGGTTAGCTTTGTACGGACCATCCACCGAAACGTCCAAATACTTAGCCTGAGCGGGAGTTAACTTTGTTAACTTCACGCCAATTTTTTCAAGGTGCAGACGAGCAACTTCTTCGTCCAACTTTTTAGGTAAAACATAAACGCCCGGCTTATAAGTATCTTTGTTTTTCCAAAGATCAATTTGCGCGAGAGTTTGATTCGAGAAGCTGTTGCTCATCACAAATGAAGGATGTCCTGTCGCACAACCAAGATTCACAAGACGGCCTTCCGCAAGCAAGAAGATTTCATTTCCGCCCGGAAACTGATATTTATCGACTTGCGGCTTGATGTTCGTGCGCTTAATTCCCGGAAAATTAACCAGCTTATCCACCTGGATCTCATTATCAAAATGTCCGATATTGGCAATGACAGCCTGATCTTTCATTTTTTTCATGTGTTCAATCGTGATCACATCGACATTGCCCGTGGTTGTAATGTAAATATCACCGCGGCCCAAAGTATCTTCCAAAGTGGTCACTTCATAGCCTTCCATCGCCGCCTGAAGCGCGTTGATCGGATCAATTTCCGTCACAATAACGCGAGCACCCTGACCGCGCAACGATTGTGCCGAACCTTTGCCGACATCACCATAACCGCAAACAACCGCGACTTTGCCGGAAATCATCACATCCAACGCGCGATTAAGACCATCCACGAGCGAGTGGCGGCAACCGTACAAATTATCAAACTTGGATTTGGTTACCGAATCATTTACGTTGAAAGCCGGAACCAAAAGTTTCTTCTGCTCATGCAGCTTATAGAGACGGTGAACGCCGGTGGTCGTTTCTTCGCTCACTCCGCGCCATTCTTTGACGGTTTCATGCCAGCGAATCGGATTTTCGGCATAAATCTTCTTGAGCAAATCCTTAATCACTTTTTCTTCATGCGAACCGGACGGAGAATCCACCCATTTATCGCCATTTTCCAACTCATAACCTTTGTGCAAAAGCAAAGTCACATCTCCGCCGTCATCCACAACAAGCTGGGGACCTTTGCCGTCCGGAAATGAAATCGCCTGATCCGTGCACCACCAATATTCTTCGAGAGTTTCACCCTTCCACGCGAAAACCGGCACTCCGGATTTCGCAATCGCAGCCGCGGCATGATCTTGCGTTGAAAAAATGTTACAGCTTGCCCAGCGCACATTCGCTCCCAGCGCGGTCAATGTTTCGATCAAAACCGCTGTTTGGATGGTCATATGCAATGAACCGGTGATGCGCACGCCCTTTAAAGGCTTTTGCGGAGCATATTTTTCACGGATCGACATCAATCCGGGCATTTCTTTTTCAGCGATTTGGATTTCTTTACGTCCCCAATCCGCCAACGAAAGATCCGCAACTTTAAAATCTTCACCTGTGCGTGTCATTGTTTTCACTCCCTACTCCTCGCCGTCGTCTTATTTAACAGAGGCTAATTTTTGACCTCCTGCCGGCAGGCAGGAAGAACTATTTGTGAAATTTTTTTTTAATTCCGCGGCTTTGTCGGTTTTTTCCCAACTAAAGTTAGCGCGGCCAAAATGTCCGTACGATGCCGTTTCCTGATAAATCGGACGAAGCAAATCAAGCGTCTTGATGATTCCGCGCGGCGTGAAATCAAACACCTTGCGAACAACCGCTTCGATTTCCTCTTCGGGAAAAGCGCTTGTTCCAAACGTATCTACTTTGAGTGAGGTGGGCTCAGCCACGCCGATCGCGTAAGACACTTGAATTTCACAACGTTTTGCCAAACCCGCGGCAACAATGTTTTTTGCGGCATAACGGCAAAAATAAGCCGCAGAACGGTCGACCTTCGAGGGATCTTTTCCTGAAAAAGCACCGCCTCCGTGACGTCCCATACCGCCATAAGTATCCACGATAATTTTACGGCCTGTTAAACCGGTATCACCATGCGGACCGCCAATTTCAAAACGGCCTGTCGGGTTGATAAAAATCTTGGTTTTTGCATCAAGAAACTTAGCCGGAATAACCGTCTTAATCACTTGCTCAGTAACATCTTTTTTGATTTGCTCAAGCGTGACATCCGCGTCATGCTGCGTGCTTACAACCACCGCATCCACGCGCAACGGAGCGCCGTCTTTATACTCAATTGTGACCTGGCTTTTGCTGTCAGGGCGCAAATATTTGATGGTTCCCGCTTTGCGTAATTGCGCGAGCTTTTGAACCAATTGATGTGAAAGCTGAATCGCGAGAGGCATCAATTCCGGCGTTTCATCCGTGGCATAACCAAACATCATACCCTGGTCACCGGCTCCGCCTGTATCAACGCCCATGGCAATATCAGGTGATTGCGCGTGCAGCTTAACCTGAACTTCGCATGTTTTTCCGTTAAAGAAAACATCATCCGAGTTATAGCCAATTTTCTGAATAACTTCGCGCGCGATTTTCTCGACATCCACGCGGCCTTGGCTGGTCACTTCACCAGCAACGGTAACGTGATGCGTTGTCGCAAGTGTTTCACAAGCCACGCGAGACTTGGGATCTTGTTTTAAAAATGCATCCAAAACAGCGTCGGAAATCTGGTCACAAACCTTAGCCGGATGACCTTCGCTGACTGATTCAGAAGTAAAAAAATAGTTTCTCGGTTTCATGAAATTCCTCTTTTTTAAGCTTAAAATAGGATAACGTGCAGGCAATTATTATGGGACTCAGCGCCCAAATCAAGCGCTTTTTTCCGAGGCCTTAATACGCTCAATCACCTTGATAGAAAGAGGATCTTCTTTGGTCAATAGCGCCAATTCGTAGCTCGTCCAATCCCCCAGCATAATCAGCGTAAAAATTTTCGCCAAAAGCCCTTTTCCCCGGGTAGGAATGAGCATGGCCGAAGCCCCGCTTTTCTTCATCCAGTTCACCGCAACCGCTCGTTTCTTAGCCAACCACTTCGGTTCGGACGCGTCCGTAAAAAAAACCCCCAACGAGTGCTTGATCATAACGGAGGGATCATGCCAGCCTTCCACTTCATGGTGAAAAATCTCAGGAATGGTTCCCCAGCCGGTTAAGGTCTTGGCGTTTTCCGCAAATTGAGTTTTCCAACGCAACGCGACAGGCTCCAGAAAAGCTCCACCGTAAAAACGGATGTTTTTTCCGATAAATTTTTTAGCAAGCAGTTTCGCCTGTTTGCGGGGAAACTTTTCAACAGCATCAAAAATTTCTTCCCAATCCTGCAGAGGAATTGAAA
>CAZSVD010000154.1:0-4342 GCA_964610145.1 uncultured bacterium
CCGCCGTCAGCAGATTGCCGCCAGCGAAGAACGCGAGATTCTCCGCCAGCGACATGTCTTCCGGAAAAAAGAAATCACTCTGATTCAAAGACATCTTGCCACACTTGGCGAAAAGAAACTGGAAGATCGCGTCATCACCGAGCGTGAAGACCATTATCAAATTTTTATCTTTTTGGCACTCGTCTGCCTTCTTTTTGAAATGCTTATCCGGCGCGCTAAATCAAAACCCCTCATGAATCTCACGGTGATGGCACTGATTTTCATGCTGCATTCCGGCTTCATCCCAACCGCTCAGAATAAAGTGGATGAAGGCAATCAGGATTTTGAAGGAAAACGTTATCAATCCGCCATTCAAAAATATCGGGAAATCCAGGTTAAAAATCCGGATTCGCCACAAGTGGAATACAATCTCGCCACATCTTTGTACAAAGTAGACCAATTTCAAGAGTCTGCCGCGCATCTCAAAAACGCGGCTGAAAAAAGCTCTAAAGACCCTGAACTTCAAGCAAAAGCTTATTACAATTACGGCAACGCGCTTTATCGGGCCGGCGATTATGAAGGCGCTGAAGAGGCTTACAAAAAAGCACTTGAGCTTAATCCCAAGGATGATGACTCAAAATACAATTTAGAATTCATCAATCAAAAGAAAAGCAAAATGGATAAGGAAAATCAGGACCGGAAAAAAGACAACCAAAATAAAAAAGACGACAAAAACCAGCAGAAAAATAACAAAAATCAACAGAATCAGCAAAATCAAAAAAATCAGGGCGGTGGCGGCGGGTCTCAAAATCAAGACAAGCAGCAGGGACAGGACAATAAAAATCAACAAGGTTCCGGTCAGCAAAATCAGGATAAAAACCAGGGCGGACAAGGACAAAACCAAAAGAATGATGGGCAAGGCCAAAATAGCCAGGATCAAAAGAAAGACAATCAAAATTCCGGGGGCTCGGGACAAAAGGATCAACCTCAGGATCAACAGCAGCAAAATAAGAGTGATAATCAAAATGATCAGGGTGGAAAAGGGCAAAACCAAAACAACCAGGATCAAAAGCAAGGCCAAGGCAACCAGCAAAACCAAGGCGGACAGAGCCAGAAAGACCAACAGGACAAACAACAAGGTGGAAGTTCGGGACAGGAACAAAACAAAGACAAACAGCAGCAAAACCAGCAGAATCAAAATAACTCATCACAAGGGGGCTCCGGTCAAAAACCGCAGTCGCCGCAACAACAGCAAGGCCAACAAGGCGGACAAAAACCTCAAGATCAGGGTAATCAGCCACAGAATCAACCGCCACAAAAATCACCTTCTTCGCAGTCGCAAAAGCCCGGTCAAGATCAAAACCAACGTGGCCAAAATTACCCTCAGGCTGGCCAGGGTGGGCAAAAGCCACAAGGGGGAGAATCACCCGCAGCTGGTGGAGGCCGCCCCCTACAAGGGCAAATGAATAAACAAGATGCCGAAAACCTGCTAGCATCTTTGGAGGACGGCGAAAAGAAGCTTCACATCTCACGGAAACCGGCTGAAAAGGAATCAGACAACACTTACGTGGAAAAAGACTGGTAAAATTTGGTTAGTACATAACGTAATTATAAATAAAAAGGGAGATTTTTTATGGCTAAACTACTTGCGCAAATTAATGAAGAAATCAAAGGCGCAATGCGAGCTAAAGATGAGCTTAAATTGACTGTTTTACGCATGGTTAAAACCGCCATGAATAACGCCGCCATCGCAAAATCTAAGAATGAGCTGGATGATGCTGAAGAGTTGGATGTTTTGCAAAAACAAGCCAAACAGCGCCGCGAGAGCATTGACAGCTTTGAAAAAGGAGGCCGGGCTGAGCTTGCCGCCAAAGAAAAGCTTGAGCTAGCAGTCCTCGAGGCCTATCTACCGAAGCAGATGAGTGACAATGAAATCAAGTCGGTTTGCCAATCTGTCATCATAAAAGTTGATGCCAAAGGTGCCGCGGATATGGGAAAAATTATGAAAGAACTCATGCCGCTTGTTAAAGGCAAGGCGGATGGTGGGCGCGTGCAAACCATACTCAAATCCTTGCTATCGTAGACATTCGCGCACTATATATTTGTTAACATAAGATACATTATAGGACGTTTAGTATAAATAAGCCATTTGCCAAACACATACAAAATCGCTTTGTTTTATTAACTATTTGCTTATTCGGTTGCGCTCTTTTGCCGGCCTTCCCATTTCATTTTATTGCGCCATTAGGCTGGATCAGTTTTATTTATCTGGCAAGCCGTACGCGCCTGATTACCACGTTGATATGCGCACTAATCATTAACCTTACCCTCTGTATTTTTGGTCTATTTTGGCTTGAATACTTCGGCACAGGCTTTATTTTTCAGGGTCTAGCATGGACACTCTGGATTCTACCGCTATGCCTTCTGATTGCCGCAGGAATTGGTCAAATTCCGCTGCTTGGCTCAATCTCTGCCGTTAATTGGGGCCTGGCCTGGGCATTTATTGAGGTTTTACTGCAAAAGCTGCCGATATCCACGCCTCCGAATCATGGTTTTTTCTCTTATCCATTATTTTTACTGCAGTTCATTCACATCGTTCCGGCTCAGGGCTATTGCATTCTAACGTCACTGACCGTTGCTGCAGCTGCCGCGACTGTTTATTTTAAAAAAGATCTCTTTCAGAAAATCTCAGGTCTGGTGCTATTGCTTTTTTTTGCTACGATCTCGATTTATGGAGTCGTCAAAATATGCCGGCCGATTTATGGCCCCCAAACCAAACTCCTTAAGGCCACTGTTATCCAAGAAAATCTTCCGTTTATTCCAAGATCAGACGACATTATGGCGCTTCTGGACAAAAAGGCCCAAATTGCTGCAGCCCAAAAACCAGATTTGATTATTTTTCCACTTTATCATTTTCCAGAAAGCATTCAAAGTGAACTCATTGATCCGCAAGGCTTCTTTAGCCAACTGGCTCAACGGACCAGTTCGTCACTTTTAGTGACTTCTAAAGTTTCTCACACCGTGCTCAAAAAAAATTTTTCAGATGTTTTTAGTCTTATGACAGCACTTTTTTCTCCGAATGGAAAACTTGAAAACCTCTACGAATCCGTCGATCGCTCCCCCTTTCATGACAAGCAACAATTTTTGGCTCCCAGGTACCAAATCCTGGAAAGCCCAATTATCGGAAATCTTGGGATTTTGATTTGCTATGAATCCGACAAATCAAAATACGCCCATATGGCAAAAAAGCTGGGGGCTCAAGTAATTGTTGCCGTCTCAAATCCGGGCGACTCTCCTTACTCCATGCTTCCATATTATGAACTCAAAGAAGACCAGCTCAGAGCCATTGAAACCGGGTTACCGGTTATTCTGGCAACCCCGAGCGGATTCTCAGGTTGGATCGATAGCCGGGGAAAAATCCACAACCAGACAAAGTTGCTTCAATCGGAAATTACACGCTTTGAAGTTCCTCTTGAACCCGTAAAATAAAAAAGGCCGCACCCAATATCGGGCGCGGCCTTTTCAATAAAGCGACTTAAGACTTTACTTCGGGTGAACGCTCCATCAACGTCACATCATTCACGAGCTTAAAATCCTTATCAAACTTCATCAAGCGGTTGCCGGCCAAAATCACAACAGATCCATCGGCTAAAACCTGCAATGCAGGAGATGTCGGCGGAAGCATCATGGGCATCGGCGGAAACGCCATTGTCTGCTTGGGCTGATCTTTTTTATTCTGCGCATCCTGCGCAAACACATTCGCCTGAACCACCACTAGACCCAGCACAATTATAACCAATATCGTAAAACGAGAAATTGAACTACGCATAGCAACTCCTTTTTTGATGAAAGTAAAATTAATCAGAGGCAAATCATTAAGCTGCAACTGCGACTTTCTTGTAAGAGCTGAACTCGGCCAGAATCTTACCCAAGGTCGCATCAGCCCAATATTGACTCATATCGCGAATCAACTTCTTCGAGTTTCCAAGCCACTTCGCCTTGTGATCAGCTGTAAGACCATCAAACTGTTCCGAACCGAATTCAACCGCCAGCCTACCGGTCGACACAGCCTTCTCGAGAAGCTCTTTGTTTGTCGCGACATCATTATCAAATGCGAACATTAACAAGGATTGCCCTGGTTTTAATTTCAGCTCTCGGCTCAAGCTTTGCATCACCTCAGCTACATCCGCATTCATAGCAAAAGATTTTGGCATCAGAATGACCGTGCTACTAATTCCTGCCAATCGAATCTTCGCCGCAAATTTCCTCACATCAAACGTCTTAATATCTTTAACAGTCGTCACCTCAACACCATTGATCTTGATGTCTTTGACAGTCGTCACCTCAACGCCATCAATCTTCA
>CAZSVD010000155.1:0-3710 GCA_964610145.1 uncultured bacterium
GAAAATGGGACGAGTCCCTTAATTCTGCCTATCGTCTACCGAAAGTAAAATCGATTAAGATCAAAGTTAAGGGCGCTTCGAAAGAAGAGAAAGCCGCGAAGGCTGAAGAGAAGGGCGCAGCAGCACCTGCCGCTGCTGCCGGAGCCGCTAAACCTGCTGCCGCCGCTGCAGCTAAGCCTAAGAAGTAAGGCTGCATGATTTCCATTCGTCGTTTTGCGGACGGTGACCGTGATGAGGTGATCAGTCTGATTCAGGGCGTGATGAGTCAGGAGTTTTCGCAAGATGCGTATGCATATCCGACCGCGGATTTAGAGTCGATTTCGGATACATACGGCGGTTTAGGCGAAGCTTTTTTTGTCGCTGTTGACGGAAAGAAAATCGTGGGAACGGTTGGTATCAAAAAAGAAGATGACCGTATTGCTTTTTTGCGCCGCATCTTTGTTTCTCCCGACTATCGCGGAAAAAAAATTGGCTCCAAGCTGATTGAGCGGGCTTTGCAGTTTTGTGAAGAGGTCGGATATGAAGAATTTGTTTTTCGTACGACTTCCCGTATGACTAAAGCAATAGATCTTTGCAAGAAGAATGGTTTTGTTCAGCGCGCAAAAATTCAGCTCGGACCGATTGAACTTTTTAAATTTGTGCGGGCATTGCATCCACTCAATAAATAATTATGTTTTTTGCTGGCAAAGAAAAAAAGTCAGGAAATTCAAAGGTGCTCACCGAAGCTGAGATTAAAAAAAAGCTTTATGGTGATTTTGATACCGAGTCCGCGGACGCGCATTCGTCCACGCACGAAGTTAAAATGAACGCGGCGGCGTTTGAATCTCAGTCCGCCGTTAAACGTGAATTTTCATCCGGAGCGACTTTGCGTTCGCCTTCGTTTGGTTCGACTTCAAAGCCTGAATCGATCACCCCCCGGACAACGCCATCCTTTTCTCAGAGCGTTGAAAATAAAACCGGTTTTTCTCATAAAGCGGCTTCCGTTGCGCCGCGACAATTCGCAAGCAATCAAGATTGGAAGGCGAGTGCCTCAAAAGTTTCAAAGGCTATTTTGGGTGTTTTAGCGGGTGTTTTGTGGAAAGTGGGTTCTTATTTGGTGCAGACACTTGATTTTATTTTGAGGCTACTTGATCCCCGTAAACCCCAAGCTCGGAAGCTTCTTTATTCCATTACCGCGTGTATTTTAGTGGCGGCACTTTTCTTTGGTGTTTTTCGTCTGAATGCGCAACGCAAAAAAGCAATGCTTGGTGAATTGCGTTCGACAGATGTGGTCGTGGTGGATTCAAAGAAACCGGCTTCGCCCGCAAGCGTTGTGGCTCCGGTATCGGTAGCGTCTGACGCGAAGCATGTTCCTGCGCAGATTCAAAAGACCGAATCCCAAGAGTCGGCATTGAAAGCTTTGCAGAATAGTCGCGGAACCGTTGCAGCGACTGCAGAGGTTGAGCCGTCGGCACCTGCAGTAACGGCAGGTAAGTATGTTATTCAGGTTGCAACATACGCTGTTCTTGAAGATGCAAAGCGAGTTGTTCAAAGTATTAATCAAGCCGGTTTTACGGCCTTTCTTAAAAAGCAAATTCGCAATTCAACGGGGCATGCGTTTTATCCCGTTTATCTGGGGCGCTTTGAATCTTCCGCAGCTGCTCAGCAAACTTTAAGTCGCTTCCGTAAAGCAAGTGTTGCCCGTCCATATCAAGATTCATTTATCCGAACTTTGGAGTAATACACTATGTGGGATGGTTTTAATAAAAGAAAATTTCCTCGTATCAGTTTAGATTGTGAAGTTTCCGTTGCTCCGCAGGGTAAGGCAAAGACTCTTAACTCAAAAACCGAGAATTTGGGCGCTGGGGGTGTTTGTTTGATTACGGATGAGGAAGTCGAACGTTTTGAGCGTTGCCGCTTTAAGATTCAAATTCCCGATGCAGAAGTGATTGATGGTAAAGGTAAAGTGGTGTGGGTTATCCCTCGAAAAGTTGCCAAAGCTCCGCAAAAAACCTACGACGTGGGTATCGAGTTTACCGATTTCGAAGGGGATGGTCAAAAGCGTTTGATTCAGTATTTGGCGGCCCGCTCTTCCTAAATTCGGATTTTTAGCCAGATTTTGCCTGCTTTTTGGGGCAAATAGCCTCCTTTGGATAAGTGCTTTTTTTAGTAAATTTATTTGATCCGTCCCTTGTAATTCCAGAATCTATGTGCTAATTTTTTCTTAGGGAACGTTGTTTTTATTTAGATCGTATATTTAGTAAGTCTTTTCAGGAGGGTGTTAACCATGAATAAAGACCGCAGAAAATTTAAAAGATTTGACGCTTATATGAGCATTAAGTTCAAGTCGCATGGAGATCATCACTTGCAAGGGATGAGTCTGAGTAAAGATCTTTGCCGTGACGGGTTAAGAATTAATTCACCGGCAGTCATCAAAGAAGGCCAACTTTTAGATTTGGAAATCAATATTCCGGATGATCCAAAAACAATTCATACAGCCGGCCGCGTGATGTGGGCGCGTCCTTCCGAAGGTGAAAACCAAGGGTTTGACCATGGGGTTAAATTGCTTGAGATGGATCCTGTCGATAAATTCCGTGTGCTCGATTTTGCTTATAACTATTGGCTTGAAAATAAAGTCAGTGACTTTGATTCACCGGAAGATTCTGAGCTGATCGGCTAACGACGTTGTTTTTTGGCTTTGGGCGACGCCTAACCACTGTCGCAAATTCCTCAGCGTGCGAATTTCTTATCTAAGTTAATGACTCGTTATGTTTTGGGTTTAGACCTCGGCACAACCGGGGTACGCGCACTGCTCTATCGATCCAACGGGCAGATTGCCGCCAACGCCTATACCTCTTTTAAACAATACTATCCGCAACCCGGCTGGGTTGAGCATGACGCAGAAGAAATTTATTCCTGTATCTTGCGAATGATTCGAAAAGCTTGCCTTGAGGCACGTTGCAATTTTTCTCATGTTTCTTCCATTGGGATTACAAACCAGCGCGAAACCGTGGTGCTTTGGAATCGGGAAACGGGAAGACCCGTGGCGCGAGCGGTGGTTTGGCAGGATCGGCGCACTGAAGCCATTTGTAATCTGCTCAAAAAAAAGGGATTTGAAAAAAAGATCCGCCAAAAAACGGGTTTGGTCATCGACCCTTATTTTTCGGCCACAAAAATCAATTGGCTTTTAAATCATATAAAAGGCCTCCGTCAAAAAGTTGTGAGCGGAAAAATTCTTTTTGGGACGATAGACTCCTGGGTTTTATGGCGGCTAACGGGAGAGCATGCCACTGATTTTACCAACGCCTCAAGAACGCTTCTTTTTGATATTCATCGCCGAAAATGGGACCGCGAGTTGTTAGATATTTTTGGTGTGCCGGCTAAGATTTTGCCCAAAGTGTTGCCCAGCGGGGGGCTTTTTGGATTGACAAAAAAGCAATCCGGAATCACGGCCGGCGTTCCTGTTTATGCGATTTTGGGAGATCAACAGGCTTCACTTTACGGTCAGAATTGCGTGCGTCCCGGGGAAGTTAAAAATACTTATGGAACCGGTTGTTTTATGATGATGAATGTGGGGTCTAAGAAGCCAAAACCAGCGAAAGGTCTTTTAATAACTTTGGCGACTGATGCGCAGGGGAAACCTGTCTATGCGTTTGAGGGGGCTGTTTTTATCGGGGGGGCTGTGGTGCAGTGGTTGCGTGATGGTCTTCAAATAATTAAAGCAGCCAAAG
>CAZSVD010000156.1:0-2450 GCA_964610145.1 uncultured bacterium
TCGCTTGCTGGTTCGGGCCATTTTGCCATCGAAAATCCGGTGATTCGCAATTTGAATGTGCTTGAGCAAGTTTTTGCGAAATTATCCGCCATTCCGGGACTAAGTGATGCGATCAATCAGCGGACCTCCGATAAACTGAAAGCCCGTCTCGCCAAGCGTGATACTGAATTGAATAAAATTGATCAGGATTTTTCGCTTCAAAACCAAACCGTACGTTTTGAAAATTTTGAAGTTGTATCGTCTGACTTTATGTTGCGCGGTCCGCTGAACGCGAGAATGGATGGCTACTTAGAAGCTCGCCCTACGATTTGGATTCATGAGGAAATCATGGCGGAACTTGCGGATCGCGTAAAAGAACTTGCTTTCGCGCTTAATTCACAAGGACAGCTTCAAATTCCTTTGAGTGTGAGCGGTAAATCGCCGCAACTCAATGTTGTTCCGGATGTGCAGTTCTTACTTGGGGAAATCGTGCGTAATCGTTCTAATCAAGTGGCCGGCCAATTAGCTCAGCGGGTTGCGAGTGGCAAAGGTGTTGGTAAGTTGAGTCAAATTTTAGGTGTGACGCCCTATGCCGATGCGGGGAATACGGCCTCCCAGGCTTCTGTGCCTTCTGATCAGCAACAGTCCGGAACTACAGTGGAAGATAACTCTGTACCGGTCAAAGTTTATCCCACGCAAAATCAGCAGCCGACGCTCTTAGACGCGCTGACGGGAACCTCTTCTCAGTCCGGATCAAAAAATCAAAAAGCACAGCTTGCTGCGGGACTTCTGAACGCGTTTCTTTCTTCAGGTAATAATTCGAATCAAACGCAAAATTCAAATCAATCTTACGGGTCAGGTTCTTCCGATCCAAATACATAAAAAGACGCCATGGGATTTTTAAGAAGTTTGATTTTATCCGCTCTTGTTGTATTTGCCTTGGTCTACTTTGGCAGCAATTACGTCGTTGCGGAGGGGCTTAAAGATTGGTTAGGAGTTTCTGTCGAAGTGGGGAGCGTTAGATGGGGATTTTCAAGTCATCATTGGACCGCTAAAAATGTACGCGTTAAAAATCCGGGAGGATACAAGAAGTCCGATTTGGCGGTCATCTCTCAAATTCAAGCCGAATATGATCCTGCTAATTTGAGGCATGGTTTGATTAAGATTAAACATCTTGATGTGCGTATTGAAAGCGTTCATCTTGAACGCAAATCACTTTCCGAAATCAATATTTTAGAACTTGCTCCTTTGCGCGTGGCTTTGCGCCAACCTTTGCCTGAAAAAAAGAAATTACTTCCGATTCAGTTTCAAATTGAAAAGACTCAACTTCAAATTGATAAGGTTTTTTTTGAAACTCAGCTGGGCAATGATCAGGTCACGGAAAACCGTAAAGTGGAGTCTTCTACGGGCGAGATGGCCGAACTGACCACTCCGGACAGTGTGGTTATTTATGCGGCGATGCTCGTCTTAAAGAGCGCCGGTTGGCAAACACTCTTACCGACAAAGGTGGAGATTCAACGCGAAATCAATAATCAAATGGATATGTGGCTCGATCAAATGAGACAGAAGGCGAAGGCTATTCAGGCGCAGGTGAATCAGGTTTTGGATGAAAAACTGAAAAAGACGGCATGACATCTTACTCTTTTTATTCGGAACAGTTTTTTAAGAAACCGATCACAGAAGTGTTTGATTTTTTTAAGCGACCGGAAAACTTGGATGCGATTACGCCGGCAAAGCTTGGCTTTAAAATTTTGACGCCCGGCCCGATTTTAATGCAGAAAAATGCGATTATTGATTACACCATCCGTCTTTATGGGGTTCCGATGCGATGGCAAACACAAATTACGGATTATCATCCGCCTTATTCTTTCACGGATACTCAGGTCAAAGGGCCTTATAAGACATGGATCCATACGCATACGTTTAGTGAAAAAGACGGCGGAACTCTAATGACGGATAATGTTCAGTATTCACTATTTTGGGGTCCTGTCGGTGAAATTGCGCGGGTTCTTTTTGTGAAGCGTGAAATTGAAAAAATATTTCAAGCTCGTCGCCAAGTGCTGGAGAAAATTTTTACGGAGAAAAAAGCATGAAGGTTGTTGTTGCCGGCGGCACAGGTTTTATTGGCGGATATTTAGTTGCGCGGCTACTTGCGGCTGGAGATACCGTCACTTTGCTTACACGGAGCGGACGTATTCCTGATGCGTTGAGAGGAAAAGTCATTGCTCAGCCTTGGGACGGAAAATCAGCCGGCGGATGGATGCAGGTTGTGGATGGTGCCGACGCCGTGATTAATCTTTGCGGAGATGGAATCGCGTCAAAACGTTGGAGTGCCCGGCAAAAAGCATCACTGCGCTCAAGCCGTTTAGAGCCGACCCAAGCTTTGGTGAAAGCAATTCGTGAAGCGAAGGTGAAGCCTAAGACGTGGGTGAATGCTTCAGCGGTTGGTTTTTACGGAAATGTAGCCGAAG
>CAZSVD010000157.1:0-7402 GCA_964610145.1 uncultured bacterium
CGCTTGCAGCCCATCCGCTGAGCTAATCACCACATATTTAATATTTGTTTTGAGATCGAGCAGTCGCGCACCGACGTCGAGCGGAGTTTGGGAATCAATTTCCGCATAGCCCGCAGGAACTTTTTCCAATCGCGAATCAGAACGAGCTTTGACCAGAGCGGGTAATATGAGCTCTCCCGTTGAACGATTCACAACCGCAACGGGTTTCCATAAAAAGACTCGCGGCGTTTGAGCGATTCCAAGTAATTTCTTTAATGCGGATACAATATAGAATAGAAAATTGGCAAAGGGCCGCAACCGAGCAGGAAATGAATTAACGCGCGATTCAAAGAACGAATGCGCTGCGGATGAATAAGGGCTGTTAGTCTTTTGATTCAACGCTAAAATCGCGGGAACCTGCGCAGCGGGCACATCGACGACAACCGCATAAGATGCCTCCGCACGTCGCGAAGAGGATTCATAAGTCTCAGAAACTGGCCGATCAGAAAATATATTACCAAGCGAGTCACCCGACCAGGGCGAAGTCTTAATTCCTTCCCGAAACAAAGACTTATAATAACTTTCATCTAAAGAACCCGAACGAACCATGCGCACAAAATAAATCAGGCGCTTCATTCCCTTCGCTGTCTTCGGGAGAGAGTCTAAGGTTTTTTGCTTTTTAACCAAAAGATTGTAAATAGGCGCTCCGTGACTATCTATACTTCGCTCATAAAATTCACTCTGCCACTGTAAATAACTTCGATAAAATTTGTCAGCCGCCGTAAGCGCCGTCCATTTGACGTTGACCGATTCCCTATCTTTTAAATCGTTTCGTATCGATTCAATAAAAGCATCCATCATTTTGAGGCCGTATCCGCTTACCGCGACAAAACGGTCAAACTCGATCGTTTCACGCAAATCATTTGATAAAATAAATCCTAGTAATTGTGCCGGTTGGGATCGCAAGTAAAGATAAACATCATAATTATTGGCGTAAGAAGATTTACCGCGAATAAATCCGAATTTACGGTTTTTCGCGAGAGCCGCGACCGCAGTATCCGTTAATTTTCTGACAAAATCGCTCGGCTCAACTCCGCTTGCCAACCTTTTAAGCCGCACAATCATGGTGCCGTCAGAAGCCGTTGAAAGAATTTCAAAACCCTCTTTTTTAAGGGTCAAAATATCAAAGTTTTCAATAGAAACCGGCTGAGCAACATCCTGATCCGATTCGCGGGCTTCAGAACGCGCATCTTTCCAATTCAACTCCTCATTGTAGGCCTCTTGATACGCACGGAAAGATTCGCCGCCCAAACCAAACTCACGCGCAACCGTCATCATCTCTCCCCGCTTCCAATCTTCCTCTTTTGCAGGTGTGAGAGCCATATCAAGTGACTTGATCGACTCCAAGTCGACGCGATAAACCAACCCTTCTTGCGTGATCACAAAGTTCTTCGCGTGGGAATCATCCGCAATAATACCCGCGCGGTGCAAAGCGCCTAATGTTTTCCCAAGCTCTCGGATAACCTGAGCATCAATTTGTTTTCCTTCCGAAACCGGAATAGTCTCGGCGCCCATCGCGATACGTCCTCCGGTTCCCATTAAATTAAGCAAAGCATGCGGCGTGGGATATCCAAGTTCCGCAGCGGCGAAATCATAATCACCTAAGGACCTGAGATGAATCACACGAACTCCTGCCCGTTCTAAGTTTCCTAATCCCTCTCCAAGGTATCCCGCGCGACCAACATAATTGTTTTGCGTTAAATTGGGTCCGTTATCAACTATAGGATTATCCCAATTAATGATTTGATCAGGCACATAGATTCGTTTGATCGCGGGAATAACAGGCCGTCCGTCAGAGGTTCGCACCGACAAGGCTCTCAAATAATTATTCCAATTTGACGGAGGATTAAAAGCAAGCCCCTTCAAATAGATTTTCCCGTCATCAAATTCCAATTCAAAGCCATGCTGCAAATCTCCAAGGGGTTGCTTGACTCGTGTCGCAGAACGCGTAGTTGAAATAGTGCTTTGTTTTTTGAAGGAGCCATCCATCATTTGTGCTAAAGAATGAATACGGTCAAAACTCTGATTCAGCTCGCTATCGCTTATATCCGAAATTTCAGCAGCAACATGATTTCTTAAATCCTCTTTGAGGAACTGAGCATTTTTATCCAGATAACTCAAAACCAAAAGGTCAATCCACGCCTGACGGCGATGCGTATCATTTGTGCTCATTTGCGTCCAAATAATTGGCTGATTTTTGATTCCAGCTCCATCTTTGACAGAAACATACCTGACTTGCTTTTTAACATCGTCATTTTCATTTCCGACCACACGCAAAGGGTCATCGTCGTCTAATTTCAAATTTCCCGACAAGCCGTAAATTTGCATAAACCGGCTGAGAAGATCTCTTGTCTGGCTTAAATCACCCAAGCCGGAAACCACGATCAATCCTTTGCGATTAAGCAAAGATCTCAACAGAACCATCAGCCACTGTTCGTTATCCACCGGAATCGGTTCAAAAGAAAAACTCCAGTCATATTGATTCGGTTTATTGGGTAATTGCGTTGCATCCGCGGGAAAGATTTGATCACGTGAGAAACTTCCCAAATCGCTTCGTGCTTTAAACCAATTCACGAGCCGAACATCGAGATCCGTATACGTGGCATGAAGACCCGATTGCTGAAGAGCCAAAATCCAATCGCCTGTATATCCGGCAAATCCCAAAACATCCTCCCCTTGAGCCATACCAAGCTTTGCAAGCAAATCAGCGCCCGCGACAGGAACACTAAACTGCGTGGCGGTTCTTGGCTCGTTTTCTTGCGTATCCCAAAATCCCATTTCGCCGGAAGTAATTAATTTGACGCGAATGGCCGAAAGCGACGGAAAAATAATTTTGTCGCGCGATTCGGAGCGGAGGCTTGGCAGTGAGTCTGATTCATTTATAACCATTCTTAAGATTTGACCCACTCGCTCATTGCCGTTCATCAAGGGAAAATCATAACTACCATCAGCGCTGTAGTTTTCCGTTTGCGTGAAAGGCTGGATATGACGCTTAAAACCAACTCGCCATCCATACAAATCGCGGCGGGTTCCCGCGGGTGCTTCAGCTCGAAAATCAATAGGCTGTGTACCTTGATCAACAATATCCAGCGTTATAACGTCGTTTTCTGTCTTCCATGAAACTATAACAACCCCATTTGAGCGGTTTCGATTTCCATAAATAACTGCATTTTTAATCGCTTCGTTAATTACAGTTCGCATATTTCTATCCGGATGAGGGATAACACCCGCAATCGCATATGCAAGCATAGCAATGTCAATCGGAGAATCTAATCGCAGATTTTGCAATACAACCGTGTCAGCGTGAGACTCTTTCAAACGACTTGCCAGAGTCATAAAATACTCATACCTATAAGAGTTGTAATGGTATCCTCGGTCATCAAATCGCACGGCTGCAAATTGATTGTCACGCTGCGAAAAATCGCTGTATGCCTGTAAAAATTTTCTTCCTTCTGCGTCGAGCTGCGGATTATTACGGAAATTATCTAACCAAGCTTTTATTTCTCTCAATTTATAATTATGCTCATCCAATTTTAAAATTCGTTCAAAAAAGATTTCGAATTCCTTAAATGAATTCGAATAGCTGGTTTCCTGATCGTTCAATATTTTTCGCAAACTGACACTCGCTGGGGCATCCAACAATTCTATTTCCAACGCGTCAGCTAACCAAACGAGTTCTTGTTTCAGAAGTCTTTCCTCTGCACTGATTCGCATTTCGGAACGATTGCCCCCGGCAAACTTTGAACCCGAAGACACAACGCGCGTTAAAAGATTCCCGATTGCTTTTTCTAACGGTTTTGTGAACGGAATCAAAACTGGTGTCGTTTTAACATAGTTTTCGAACCGCTCACGAAACCGCGGGCCGTAATGAGCCCCCGCTTTATCCTTCCAAACCACACCGCGTAAATACCAAAGCTGCACGCGCTCATAAATAATGTCATTGGCAATAAAAATCACGGCGGATAAAAACGCGAGTATATTAAGGGGCGTTATGTTGCCAATAAAAATGACAGCCAATCCCAGAAAATAAAACGTATAAATCGGATTTTGAGAAAATCGAAAAGGACCGCTCGTGAGAAAGGGTCTTTCTGGAAGGGACGGATAAAGCCTCATCAACGTTCGTAAAAGAACTTGACCTGAACCTATCAGCGCCATACCGAGAAAAAGTGTCCAGGGAATTGCAGAGGAAATCGTAGTTGCAAACAAAATAGAAGTGATCACAAAAGTCGGAATAGAAATCAACCAGCCGGCTTTTCGAAGCTTGACCGCCTTGTTCAAAAGCTCTTTCGCTTGCGCATCAGTCTTCATTTCCCAAGGATGAGAAAAAAACCAAACCGCTTCTTTTCCAGTCATCCGCGATTCGGAGCGGAGTACATTATTTATGGTGGGAATCAAATGCCGCATCATTTCTTCGTGCGGAACCGGAATTTTTGGTTTATGGGCAAAATCAAGTAATATGCGCTGATTTGATTCTTTTTCCCCAAAAACACTCACGTTGTAAATGAGAAGAGCACGCACGACTTCATACAAATAGCTCAACAAAATATTCGATTCGAAATAAGGCAGATGATCTTCACTCTCACCTTTATATCTGAAAAAAATACCGGGATCAGAAGGCCAAGAACCGTGAAGACCACTCTCCTCAGCAATGCTGGGAAAGTTCATTTTGTTTAACCCCTTAGTTTCGCTCAGCAGCACTTGAATATTTGCATCAGGATGGAAATATTTGATTGCGGCTGCGATTGCCAACGCAGATTTTCCTGAGCCAAAACTGTCGTAAACAACCAACTTCGACTTAGGATCAATGCCCAGCAGGCGAATCTGCGGCTCAAGCCAATCAAAAAACGGTTTAAATTCCTTTTCTCTTTCGATTGCTTTTTGGATAAATTCGGCCGTAACCCTCTCACGTAATTCTCGTGATGGAGTTCCCGTGACGGGCATAAGTTCTTCGAGCAACTCCCCTTGTAAGTCCAGCATCGATTTCTGGAGCGCGGCCATTTTACCTTCGGCTTGTTGCGACTCGTCGAGTTTTTCAAAACTCGTAATATATTGACCCGCCCAATAAATGGAGGACGGTTTGTTAGAATATTTATTTTCTGAATCATAAACCTGCGACAGAGGGAAGATCATTCCGTCCCGGGCGACAGAAATCACTCTTGAATCAGGATATTCCCTTGCTATTTTTTCCCGCGCCAGTGGCAAATATCTAACTAACCAATCCAGTGAGCCTGACACACCAAGAGTATGCGCATCGCCATCAACATATTTTTGAATTAATTTTTCATAATCTTGGACGTATTTTTCAGGCGCGTACTTTTTTAAATCAGAAAATACTTTCTGAATGATTTCAG
This sequence comes from uncultured bacterium, assembly GCA_964610145.1. Taxonomy (GTDB): domain Bacteria; phylum Omnitrophota; class Omnitrophia; order Omnitrophales; family Aquincolibacteriaceae; genus Multiplicimicrobium. The sequence goes on from CAZSVD010000157.1 coordinate 5,391, forward strand.
ACATTTCTTCGCGGGACAACATTCGTCGGTTACCGGTTGAGTCATGCGGAAAATCGGCCGCTTTAGGCATCCATCCGAATGCATTAATATCCTGAAAGCTTAAAAACTTTGCGTGATTGACTTCGTACCAATTTACAAAATGCTTTAAGAGCGGACTAATCACCATTTCCGACTCGGAGCGAATTACTTCCACGGATCCCAATTTAAATCCGGATTGCTGAACAATAATTTGCATTGATGGCGCGCCTGCCTTTTCAAGCTTGAGGCGTCCGGTCGGCTGATCCAAAATAATTAGCTGATAACCAGTTTGTTTGACGGCTTGATTAAACATATTCGTTGCCATTTCTAAATCTGGAAATTTTCCAGTTTCAAAGAAAGCACTGAATAAACCTTCTACGTGCTTTTCTAAATCTCCTTCCGCCTCCTGCGTGGACCAATTTTGAAGTCGACTAACAATTTCAACTGTGGCAACAGAGAAAGAAGTTGCTGTCTTTCCGAGCATCACATCGCGGTAAAGATTTGATTTTTCAACCTGGGTTAATCGTGGTGTGAGAGTTCCGTAGCTGATCTCATGTTCGCGGAATTTCTCTTTCAATCCGTCGGTGTGAAATCCACCCGTCATCAAGATTGCTCGATCGGTGTTTTGTAACGCCGCATCGATCTTTTCATAAAACACCGCTTCGCGAGCCGTCGCAAAATCATAAAACTTCATCGCTTCGGTGAAAGTTGTCATGATTTGCTTTTGGTAGTCTGATTGTGCTTCGGAACGAGGCGATACTTCCTTCCCTGTTTCCAAACTCTTCACACGCACAAACAATTGAGAGGGTTCGATCTCGGCTTTACGCGCGAGGACCGTCCCCCATTCCCCGCGCGAAAGCTCGAGATTGAAAAGTTTCCGCATTAATTCCGCGTCTTTAAATAAAGCAATCAGTTTGGCTTCGGATGGATTCTCCGTTCCGCTTTGAAGCAGACTTTCAAACAGCTTCTGGATTTCCTTAAAGAGCGTATTCGGCTCAATCTCATACTTCAGAGTCAAATAGCCCGCATAAAGCGCAAAGTTTGGATACTCTGAGAACTTGAGTCCCTTCGGTGATCCTTCCTCCACCAACTTCTCAACAAAGAACCGCGGTAAGCTTTCCATCTTCCCTGAGCTCGCACGGATTTGATTCATGTTGATATCTTTTTCATTTAGCCGCGCAAGCCCTTCGATCAGATCTTGTCGCATTCCATGCGCTTTCATCCATTTCATCATTTGGATTCGTTCTGCCTCAGCCTGCTGTTTTGCGGTAACAGCGCCTTTCTTAGCGCTTAGCTTCTTCTCCATCTCCTGTAACACAAGCAACCGTGTCAGCTGCGGCCATTCAATCTGGGAGTAAAGCGCATGCAAGTCGAGTTTCATATTCTCTTTGGCAAGCTTTGCTAACGTTTCCACGAAAGGCATGAATTCTCGGTGTCCTTTCTCAAACTTCTTCCACTCCGCGAGAATCTTAATCTTCTGTGTCGGTAAAATCTTCGAAGCCAGCTTATCGAGTTGTCCTTCGAGTCCGCTTAAGAAGCGCGTTGTTTCCGATTCATGCAAATACACCGCTTTCAAAGCTTCATAGTTCTTGCGATAAAGGTCTGCTTTTTCAATTCCAAGTCCTTTTGCTTGGCTCTTATCGTCATTCAGCAAGAACCAATCTGCTCCCGTTATCTGTCCGCGCTTCGCGAGCTCATCCCATAACTTACGATTCGTCTCAACATCCGGAAACAACTTCAAATATTCCGGATTTAATTCCTCGGAAGCACCTTCCACAAAAATGGTTTTAAATCCGTAGTTCGTATTCAGATAAGACATCAAATCACGGATCTTCTGTTGAGCTTCGTAATTGGTATGCGCGTTTTGAATATGCAAAATCATCTTGGGATTCGGTCTCGCGGGCGCTTCCCAAAACTCATCCACGCTCGCAAGCTCGGCGGGAATATTGATTTGAATCAATTTCGGAGTTTCTGTGCGTGCGGAAATATCTAAA
>CAZSVD010000158.1:0-5527 GCA_964610145.1 uncultured bacterium
GCTTCTTTAACTGCTTTTTGAATTTGGTTCTTCGTTATCGGCGCCTGATTATTAAAGCGTGAATATAGGGATCGTGATTTATGTGCGGTTAATGCACTAAGGCTGATGCATGTCACCATAAACAAAATAGCCGCAACAGTGGTTGCCTTTGTCAACACATCCGCTGTCTTTGTGCCGAATACGGACTGAGTTGCGGAATCAGCAAAAGTTGCTCCGGAAAGTCCCATGCCGCGGCCGGGTTGAAGCAAAATAATTCCCACAAGCATCAAACAGACAATAATGTGAACAATGGTAAGAAACAAGATCATGATGCGCTCCCTACTTTTGATGACGCCGCACTTGCAGCCACGAGCTGAGCAAATGACTCGGCTTTGAGCGATGCGCCGCCAACGAGCGCGCCATCGACATTCGGTTTTTCAATTAAAAGTTCAATGTTGTCAGGCTTAACACTTCCGCCATAAAGAATGTAGAGTTTATTCGCCGTGTCTTCGCCATATTTCTCGCTGAGTACGCCGCGAATAAAGGCGTGCATTTCTTCAGCCTGTTCCGGTGAAGCCACTTTTCCTGTTCCGATAGCCCATACTGGTTCATACGCAATCACTACTTTTGAAATTTCGTCGGCTGAGATATCCGCAAGAGACTGATCCAGCTGCCGATTAACAATTTCCCAGTGTTTTTCAGATTCACGCTCTTGGAGAGTTTCACCAACGCAAACAATTGGAAGCAGACTGTATTTAAGCGCAGTTTTAACTTTCTTCTGAATAAAAGAGTCTGTTTCTTTAAAGTGGGTCCGGCGTTCAGAGTGTCCCAAAATCACATAACGGCAGCCGATTTCTTTGAGCATGGGCGGAGAAACTTCCCCGGTATAAGCGCCTTCAGTTTCATAGTGCATATTTTGCGCACCTAAGCCGATTTCAGAATCACGCAATTCTGCGGCGACCGTGGTTAAAGCTGTGAAAGGTGGACAAATGACGGTAATCACATCATGAAATTTATAAACACCGGCTTTGATAGTTCGAACCAGCTGAACTGCTTCCGCGCAATTCATGTACATTTTCCAGTTTCCAGCGATTAAGGGCTTTTTCATAATTCGACTTTACATTCCTTTTATTTTTTTGACAGTGCCGGTTGCGCGGAATGCGCAGAGGCTTTATCTAAGAGCGCCGCGACACCCGGTAAAGTTTTTCCTTCCACCAGCTCGAGCGATGCGCCGCCACCGGTTGAGATATGTGACATTTTAGAAGCAACACCGGCCTGATTCACGGCAGAAACGGAATCTCCTCCGCCGATTACGGTAACACAATCAGGTAACTCAGCCACAGCATGAGCCATGGATAATGTTCCATTGGCAAATCTTGGGAACTCAAACACACCCAAAGGACCATTCCAGAAAATGGTTTTGGCCCCGCGCACTGCGTGCTTGAATTTTTCAACAGTCAGAGGGCCGATATCCATACCCATTTCATCATCAGCCATTCCGCCGCGAGCTACTTGTCTAAATGCGGCATCGGGAGCAAAGTCTTTGGTTACAAGGTTATCCACAGGAAGATAAAGATTCACGTGCGAATCATAAGCACGTTTCAAAATATCCCGCGCCTTTTGAAGCATATCTTCTTCGATAAGTGAAACACCGACGGAATGTCCTTTTGCTTTTAAAAAAGTATAAGCCATTCCGCCGCCAATAATGAGTTTATCAACTTTGCCGAGCAAAGATTCTAAAACGGCAATCTTCGAAGAGATTTTTGCTCCGCCAACAATGGCAACAAACGGACGAGCCGGATTTTGTACGATTTTTCCGACCAAATATTCAAGCTCACGTTGCATCAAGAAACCCGCAACCGCCGGCAAATAATGCGCAACTGTTTCGGTTGAGGCATGCGCACGGTGCGCTGTGCCAAAGGCGTCATTGACGAAAATATCTCCGTACGAAGCTAAGATTTTTGCAAGAACTTCACGCTCAGAGGCTTCTTTCGAAGTTTCTTCTTTATGAAAACGGGTGTTTTCAAGCATCAGAATTCCGCCTGCCGGAAGAGATTTGACCATCGCCTCAGTTTCAGAGCCTGTGCACGACGGTGCCAATTGCACTTGTTTGTTCAAAAGCTTGGCAAGATGCTCAGCAACAGGAGCCATACGATGTTTTCCATCGACATACTTCTTTTCATCAAACGGCTTCCTTGCCTTTTCCGCCTTCTCTTTGGCTTTTTGCGTCTCTTTTTTGGGGTCTCCAAGATGAGACATTAAAACGAGACTTTTAGCACCGTGGTCGAGTACATATTTAATCGTCGGTAAGGCGGCCTTAATACGCGTGTCGTCCTGAATAACGCCGTCTTTCATCGGAACGTTAAAATCGACACGCATCAAAATGCGTTTACCCTGGATTTGGATGTCTTCGACTGTTTTCTTTTGCACGGTGTTTTACCTTCGCTTTAAGATTACTTGGATCCGACAAGCTGAGAAGACGGAACGCCGTCTTTCTTCGCGATATAACGGACAAGATCAACCACGCGGTTGGAGTAGCCCCATTCATTGTCATACCAAGAAACAATCTTGAAGAAACGCTTTTCGCCCTTTAAATTGTTTTGAAGGGTTGCAAGTGAATCATAAATCGAAGAGCGCTTGTCGTGGATAAAGTCAGAGGAAACAAGTTCTTCGTTCGTGTATCCAAGAATATCTTTCAAGTAAGTTTGCGAAGCTTTCTTGAGCAGCGCATCAATTTCCTCAATCGAAGTATCTTTTGCCGCGCGGAAAGTTAAATCAACAACCGAAACGTCGGGAGTCGGAATGCGGAAAGACATACCCGTTAATTTACCTTTGGTTGCCGGTAAAACTTCACCCACTGCTTTAGCAGCACCTGTGGTGGACGGAATAATGTTCATCGCTGCCGCGCGACCGCCGCGCCAATCCTTTTTGGAAGGACCGTCCACGGTTTTCTGTGTTGCGGTATAAGAGTGAATCGTGGTCATGAGACCTGTTTCAATGCCAATCCCTTCTTTCAAAAGCACGTGAACGAGCGGAGCCAAGCAATTGGTCGTGCACGAAGCATTGGAAACGATCGGGTGTTTCGCGGAATCATATTCATTTTCGTTTACGCCGATCACCAAAGTTTTAACATCGCCTTTAGCCGGAGCGCTGATGATAACCTTCTTGGCGCCCGCAGTAATATGACCCTGAGCTTTTTCGGATTCCGTAAAAAGACCGGTTGATTCAATGACATAATCAACTCCGAGAGCTTTCCAGGGCAATGCGTCCGGTGTGCGTGTCGCCATAACGCATTTGATCTTGTGTCCATTGACAATCAAGATGTCGGCTTCGGCAAGAGTCGGAGAGCTTTTTTCAGTCGCAACGGTATGCTTGAAATGGCCATGAACCGAATCATATTTCATTTGATACGCAAAATAATCAGCATCGGTTGAAATATCAACAACCGCCACAACATCAATATCTTTTCCGAGTAAACCCTGATCGCAAATAGCCTGAAATACCATGCGACCGATACGACCAAAACCATTAATGCCTACGCGAATTGCCATAACTTCCTCCGGAAATTGATTTTTAAAACATGATAGCTGAAAAACGAAGCTGAAATTATAAACTCAGCCCTATAAGTGTCAAGGCTTTAAAAAGGTGTTGATAAAAGTTGAAAATAAGCGGTGAAAAATACAAAAATGGGAACAGTTCTTATTTCAGAACGGTTCCGGCGGACCAACGCTTTCCGCGCGCATAATCCGCTCCCGACATTTCCTTTTTTCCTGCAGGTTTGACACGAAGCCACTCTACCGCTCCTTGGATGGTTTGAATCACCGGCCCTTGGTCGGTGATCTCCAGAATAGTTCCGGGGGCGTCAGATAAGTGCTGTTCATGGGGCCTGATAGCGCAAAGACTGATTCGTTCTCCTTGCGTTTCAATAAAAGCACCCGGCCACGGCTTAAGTCCCCGAACTACCCTATCCCAGCGAATTGCCGGCTCATTAAAGCTTAAACGGCCATCTTCTTTTTTGAGCTTCGGCGCATAGGAAGACTCAGCGTGATTTTGCGGGCAACCGGTAATATTTAAGGCGCGGCTTTTTTCTAGCAACTGAAGCATTACATCATGGGATTTTTGAGCTAATACGATCTCTATTTCTTCGGAAGTGGTTTCTGCTGAAAGCGTCAATTCTTCCTGGTAATAAATATCTCCGGCATCCAAAGATTTAGTGACATCCGCAATGGATAACCCGGTTTTAGCATCGCCTTTTAAAATGGGGCCGTTTAACGGACTGGCTCCGAGGTATTTAGGCAAAAGAGAAGGATGAATATTAAAGCGCATTTTGACCAGCTTCAGAAAGCTTTCCGGAATAATTTTTCCATACGATGCGACGACAAAAATATCCGGGGTCAGTTTTTCGATTTGAGCGTGAGCTTGATCATCCAGTTTTTGAAAATCGAAGCACGGAATGTTTCTTTCCGCGCAAAACTGCGCGACAACTGTCGGAGTCAGATCTAATCCCCGTCCTTGTTTTTGAGGAGGCGTTGTGATGACTCCTGCAACTTCATAACCGGGAGCTTCGAGACACGCTTTGAGTCCGGGAAGTGAAAAATCGGAAGATCCGAAATAAATAATTCGCGTCATTCGCGTTTCTTGGGCTTTTTGCGCACGCCACCGTTGGCGACGTATTCAGCCAATAATTTTTCCCGCGCGATTAAATTAACCCGGTCAATCAGAAGAATACCGTTCAGATGATCCATTTCATGCTGAATAATGCGTGCGAAAAAATCTTCCATTTCTTCCACGACCGTTTTCCCTGTGCGTGTTTGATAGCGCAGCCGTATCCATTGCGCGCGTGGAATCTCAGTAAAAACTCCGGGAAACGAGAGACAGCCTTCCGGACCCATTTGTGAGCCGCGTGATTCCTCGATGACAGGGTTGCATATCACGGTTTCCGTTCCGGGTTTATTTAGGGGTGAGGCAATCAGGATTTGTTTGGATGTTCCGACTTGCGGAGCAGCGAGCCCCACGCCGTCGTCGGTATACATGGTTTCGATCATATTATCAAAAAAAGTTTGCATTTTTTTATCAAAAACCGTGACGGGAGCTGCCTTTTGGGTTAAGACCGGCGCCGGATAAGTAAAAATTTTGAGAATTGCCATAGGTGGTGATTATAGCGAGCCCATAAAAATACTACAACTCACTTGCTTTTGACGTTATTGCGCCACACTTTAAAGGCATCATAGATGCCGGAAATTTTAATCCAGAAAACGATAGGATTTTTACAGCTCTCAGAAATTTTAACGCGCGTTTGAGCGTATCGTCCTTTAGAAAGTTTTTTTAGCTTTTTAGGAGACGTGGTGAAAGCCATGCTATAGCCAGCTTTTTCAGCGGCAACAATCGAACGACTGTCAAAGTCTCCATAAGGATAAGCGAAGTATTTCATGGGTATCCCAAGAGCGCTTTCGAGTTCTTGCTTCGATCCGCTGATTTCGTTGATTACTTCAGCGTCTGAAACTTCGGATAAAAACGGATGTGTTCGAGAATGCGCGCCAAAACTAAT
>CAZSVD010000159.1:0-1758 GCA_964610145.1 uncultured bacterium
GAATATGAGGAATAGAAGTCTGGTCAGTCTAAGAAACCCTCAGGCACAAGTCAATCAGCGCTTACGTCCTTAGAACACTGAGTATCCCGAATGATGCGAGTTCCTGGAAGTGATTTTTCCACGGAATGAATTTGAAATTGATATTCAACAAGGGAAAAAGAATCTGATTTTAAGCAACTGGATTCTCCGACAGTTCTTGGTTTTTCTCCACCCACAGTATCCGGTGCGCAATCATGAAAATAGCTGACCAAGACGCGATTCATTCCAGGTTGCAATTTGAAAGTGAACAGTGCAGAGGCCAAATCTCCTTTGAGTCGAATGCGATCGCGACCATTGCCGGTCATGGGGTAAAGAGCGCCAATAAGGATGGGGTCACTCATGGGCATTGTGGTCATGATATGATCGCAGGTATCTGTGTGAATGGCTAGGGCAGATTGAAAACCGATTTCGGTGCGACTATAAAGATCTAAAGTTAAATTGGGAGGTTTCACGGTTTCTATTTGATCCGAAGTGGTGATTCCTTTGCAGTTGATCCGTCGTACTTGTTGGAAGTGTCGTTCCACAGTTTGTTCAGGAAGAACCTCCACTCTTCTTGGAAGTGGAAGAAGGTAGTTTTTAAGTTTATCACATATTGAAATAACCGGTGGAATGTCTTTGTTTTTGCTGGGGTCTTGGATGGGTTCAGGTGCCGGAGCAGGAACCGTTGCAGCAGACGGATCGGAATGTCGAAAACAGGCAGATAAAAATCCGCAGAACATCAAAAGTAAAAGGCTTTGAAAAACAATTCTTAATTTCAACATATGTGCTCCTTTGTGATGGAATGATTCTACCTGTTCAGGCATTTTTTATCGATGGTTTTCATCCATCCATGACTTCAGAACTGTGAAATGTGTTCCATTCTTTTTTGTTGGAACGCTGGAGGATAGAAAGAAAGAAGGATTTTGGATCAGCGAAATCTTTCAAGCCAAGCCTTCATGCGAGAGATCAATCCTGTCTTGGTATTCGAAGTCCTTTCTTGATGATTGAGTTCGGTCTGTGTGGGAACAGAAGAAGATTTTTCTTCGGCAGGCATTTCTGTGTTGTTGATTTTCGATGCTTCTGCTCTTGCTTGTACTCGTGCCTGTTGACGGGCTTCCATTTCTTGATGAAAGAGATAAGTGGCTGTTGTTGTTTTTGAATCCAGGTGAATGGGTGGTTGGAATTGAATGATGCTGCCAAAGTATTCCATGTGGACACGGACACCATCGTCATAGGAAAAGTGTCGCGAATTGATCAGACGCGTTCCATATTCCATGCGTGATCCACCTAAAGATTCTACTCCTGGTAATTTAGGCTTAAGATTTTTAGATAATATCTCGTGGGTCAATCCAGTAGAAGAAACAACGGCCACAGTTTTATGATCTGCAGCTAAAAGAATTTTAATCTGTGGATCGCCGTAGATTTCCATTTCTTTAATGGGGTCGGCCATCATTTGATCCAGCTCCAAATACGTGACAGGTTGTGGAAGTTGAAAAAAATAAAAGGAAACTTCCTGATATTTTTGAGTGTCAACAAGAATGGATCGGTATTGATCAATCATGTGATCTGCATCCGACGGGCCAGCTTCTTTGGTGATTCGAACATGATAGTCAAAAACAGTGCCGCAGGACGCGGGTTGTGTTCGCGAAGGAAAAGCCATCGTGTTGATCGACGATAAAGTGATCCCAGCAAGAAGAAAGATGCTTGCGAAGATTTTAAGTTTGGGAATGGAATGTAGAA
>CAZSVD010000160.1:0-3066 GCA_964610145.1 uncultured bacterium
CTCCATTCCATATTCACGGGCGAGCAGACGAAAAGCGAGGTCGGTGCAACCGGCCATGGGGGATTGGATAACTCGCTTTGTCAGGGTTAAATTTTTCAGATGAACCGGGTTTTGCATGGCGCTATTATCGTGAAACTTTGCAGGGAAGCAAGAGTCAGTTTAAAGAACGGTAAATCCTGATAGGAATTGATTGTCAGTTTATAATTTAAAGCTATAATACCCAGCTAATGTTCTCAATCTTTGGAGATTAAATGGCTGTCAATGCCCCTAAGCCCGTTCAAACCTGGTGCGTGATTTTACAAACTTTTTCGAAAAAGAATCGCAAAGAACTTGTTGCTGATCTTGTGAAAGGGTTCGGTCTTGATGAACAGGAAGCTTCCGACGCGGTCGCCAACCTTCCGATTATTCTTGTGGATGATTTGAGTCTAAATCAGTCCAAAGGCATCAAAGAAAAGCTTGAATTCCACGGCGCTGAAATTGAAATCACGAATCACGATATTATCAAAAAGCAGTGTTACCGAATTGAATGGCCGCAGCAGCCGAATTTAAGCTATTTTGAAAAGAAAGTTGATGGTGCGACAAAGGTAGCTGACCAGCCCGCAGTTATTCCTGTTCCCAAAGTTGAGGTTGCGAACACACCCGTTGTGGAATCAAAAGCCGAGCCGATCGTTCCTTCACCGATCCGTCCTGAGTCGTTCAAAGTTCCGAATGCTTTTCTGCCATCTCCGGTCAAAGCTGAGACCCGGGAAAGAGTTGGCGCTGAGGAGCCTAAAAAGAAAAAGTCATGGTTTCCATTTGGAAACAAAGACAAAAAGGCAAAAGAAAGTCCCAAAACTGCATTGCCTAAAACTTCAACTTCGAGTTCAGCGGCACAGCAGGCAAGTGCACCGCAAACTTATCAGCCGAAAACCGGCGCTGATTTGAACCAAAGCGAGTGGCATAAGCGTACTCAGGAAATTCAGGCGCGTCTTGAAAAAATGGGTGCCATTGCACCGGATATTGATAGTAGCAAGCCAAAAAGTTCAAAGCCCGGGCTACGATCGGCCGCAGAGAAGCCAAAAGAAGTTGCTCCCAAAGCAGAACCCTTGCAAGTTCCGGAGCTTGATGAAAAGAAGACTTTGCCTGTTATTAATCAAGATTTAGGCGAACCCATTGCTTCGTCTGAGTCAAAGCCTGTATCACCCAAAAAGGCAGATAATCTTTTGGACCGGTCTCAGGATCTTTTAGGGAAAATTCAGAATCTGGAACGTGAGTTGCTTGAGAAAAAGCAGACACTTGAAGAAAAGCATGCCGAACTTGAACGAACCAATCTTGATTTAGCTAAAAAGCAAAAGCAGGTCGAAGAGATTCAAAAGCTTGGTGAATCTTTTTCTGTTAAAGCAGATCAACTTGAGAAAGTTCTGCATGAAAAAGAGTTGCATCTCAAAGAGAAGCACGCCGAAATCGAAAAGCGTAACCAGGTGATTCAGGAAAAGCATCAACAGGTAGAAGAAGTTCAGAAGATTGGAGCGACTTTTTCGGAGAAGGTGGTTCAGCTTGAAAGAGCTCTCACGGAAAAAGAACAGCATTTGACGGTTAAGCATTCTGAGCTTGCGCAAAAATCAGAACGAGAAAAAGCACTATCTGATACCATTTCAAGTCTTGAAGTTCGTATTGCGGAAAAAGATGCAGAAATTGAAACTCGCCGGCAAGAGCTAGCCCGTATCAGTGCTCAGTCGGATGAAAACTTAAAAGCCAAAGACCAAGAGCTGGATGCCATTCAGCGCAGAATGCAGGAACTTTCGCAGAAATTTCAGGCTCTCGAGCAGGCTGACTACGAAAAGAAGAGTGAGCTTGAGCGTAAAGATTCTGAACTTCAGGCCCGTGAGCACAAGGTTAAAGAGTTGCACGCGAGTCTGGGTGACTTTGACAGAAAGTTGCAGGAAGCGCAGTCTCTTGAAAAAGACAAAGAGCAACAAGTAACCGGCTTGCAGGCGCGGGAAAAGGAATTGCTAAAAAAAGTTGAGAGTTTGGAAAAAGCACTTGTTGAAATGGGTGAGGCCCTTGGTCAGAGAGATGAGTCTTTGCGTCAACGGGATGAAGTGTTGGTCGCGCTTGAGCGCCGTGTTCAGGATTTAGCCGAAAAAACCGGTAATTATGAGACTTTGAAAGCTGCGCATCAGGCGTTGCAGGAACAATTCGATGATGTGTCTGGAAAATATACGCGACTTTCAGAGGAGTATCGCCGATTCCGCAGCAAAAATGAGCGAAAGACAGCAACGTTAACCCGTGAGATGGGTGAGTGGGTGAGAAAGGTTGACCACCTGCGTCAGGGGCTGCAGAAATTTAACCAAAATATTGTTCGTCCCGATATTTCGGATGAACATGAGTCTGAGCCCGAAACTCCGCCGCAAGCGTAAGCCAAGTCATATTGATCTGCATTTTGAATTGGCTTGACCAGCTATTTTGTTTCTGATAAAAAACGACACACTTTTTTAATGTTTTTGATTATTTCTTTATGATATCAACAGAGCCCCGATTACCATCTTGGTTACGTCGAACATTGCCGGTTTTTTCCGCAGAAAAAACACATGCGATTCTCGACGCGAATAAATTAAACACTGTTTGCGAGTCCGCGAAGTGTCCGAATCGGAATGAGTGCTATTCACAGCAAACCGCAACATTCATGATTTTGGGGAATACATGTACCCGAAGCTGCCGTTTTTGTAATGTCGCCACAGGAAAAGGAGAAGTATTACAGGCGGATGAGCCGGAGCGCGTGGCGCGAGCCGCCCGGGATCTTGGTCTTAAATATGTTGTTGTGACGTCTGTTGCTCGGGATGATCTTGCCGATGAAGGAGCAAATCATTTTGCGGAAACTATTTCAGCTATTCGACGCGAGATTCCTGCGGTTCAAATCGAAGTTTTGACTCCGGATTTTCATGCCCGCAGGGAATTGGTATCGCTGATTGTGGCTGCGCGTCCTGAGGTTTATAACCATAATTTAGAAACAGTTCGAAGACTGACTCCCCAGGTTCGTGTGCAGGCGAAATATGATCGCTCTCTTGAAATGCTAAAACTGATCAA
>CAZSVD010000161.1:0-2367 GCA_964610145.1 uncultured bacterium
GGGTATGAAGTTTGCACGGCAAATAACGGAGCCGCGGGGCTTGAGCTTGCGCGGGTATTTCGCCCTGATATGATTTTTCTCGATATCAAAATGCCCAATATGGATGGTTTTCAGTTCTTACAAAGGCTGGAGGCGAACCCCGATTTGAGCCGGATTCCGGTGTGCATGGTTTCCGGGCATGGTGATGTTGATAATATTTTTAAAGCGCAGTCTTCCCGCCGTGTGCGTGATTTTGTGATCAAGCCTTTCAAGACGATCGAGCTGATTGATCTTGTCAATCGACATGTTGATTGAGTAAAACGGTTTTCACATCCCAACACTGCTCTGCTGTTTTGCATTTAACTTTGATTTAGAAAAAGATAAAATCCAAGCGATCAATATCTATATTTAATTTAAGCAATTTTCAGGAGTCGCTGTGATTATGAATAAGCCCAAGTTAGAAAACCGCCCTGCGCAACCTTATGTGGGAATCCGCGCGCGCGTGATGATGAAAGAGTTGGGTGCCGTTTTACCCCCGCTGCATAATCAGTTGATGGATTGGATGGAGTCAAAGGGAATTGAACCTGTGGGGGCGCCATTCTTCCGCTATCTTGTAATTGATATGGAAGTGGGCGTGCCTGTCGCGGATGTTGTTGAAACCCAGGGAAATATTCGCTCAGGGGTTCTTCCCGCAGGATGTTATGCCACTTTACTTCACACCGGACATTTTTCGGGACTGCGCGAGGCCACGCAATCTCTCTTGGATTGGGCTTATAATAATGGAGTGGAATGGCAGGTGGGTATTTCGGGAGGCAGCGAGGCTTGGGAGGCGCGTCTTGAAATTTACCGGAATGTAGGGCTTGAAAAGAACCCTGAAAAATGGGAAACCGAATTGGCGTTTTTGACTGCAGACTAAAGCTAATCCCAAATAAGTTGTGCAAGAGAACCAAAACAGCGAGGGCGAGTATGAAATATTTTTGGCCTGATATTCAAGATTCCAAAGATGCCAATAAAGCCTGTGCTTCCGCATCGGGTGCATCTTTTTTTGTTGCGATTATTACGGGAGTGATCGCCTGGCTGCAAATGAACGGCAAGATCAATATTTTTCCGGGGATGAGCAATTTAGCTTATATCGACGTGGCACTTTTTATCGTGATCGGGCTTGGAATTAAATTTCATTCCCGCATTGCCGCGCTTGCCGGACTTTTTCTTTTTGCGGGCGAACGAGCTATGATGATTAAAGCTTATGGTTTTCAGCCCAGTCAGGTGACGGGAATTATTCTTTTCGGGCTGCTGTTTGTTAACGGTGTTCGCGGTGCTTTTGCATGGCACGAATTTAAATCCTTGGAAAAAAATCAAGATGTGAATGCTTTGTTTGCCAAAGAACAAGCTGAGCCAAAGAAGCCATCCGCTTTTGCGGTCAGGCCGGGGATAATTATTCTGATTCTTTTCGCGGTTGCCGGTGCGGGGGCGTATTTCTACCTGAATCAACATAAAGAAATCAACCCGATGGGGCTATTAAAAAAGAAAATAAATGCGCCGGTAAAGATTTCTGTTTTGCCGAAGAAACCGATGGTTGCTCCTGAGGGGCCAATGATGGTTTTAAAATTAAAAAACGGGCGGTCTTTTGACGGAATTTTGACCAAGAAAAACAGCGAGGGATATTGGCTTTATATTGAAGGGATGGACGTGGTTTATTTTAGTGTCAGTGAAGTGGCTTCCGTGACTGAAGCAACGAAGTAGTTTTTTTTATCGGAGTTTGTCGGTCTATGAAGAAATATCCTCATCTGGAAGTTCGGGGTTCTGATATTCACCATCGCGGTGTTTTTGCCGCGCGCGATATTAAAAAAGGCGAGAAGGTGATTGAGTATACCGGACGCAAACTGAACTCGGCTCAGGCCGACCGCAGCCAGTCCGATTATCTTTTTCAGCTTACGTCTAAAATATTCATTGATGGAAAAAATACGGCTCGTTATATCAATCACTCTTGCAACCCGAACTGCGAGGTTGAAATCACGCGCGGACAAATTTGGATTAAGTCTTTGCGCAAAATTAAACGCGGTGAAGAGCTGGTTTACAGTTACAGTTATGATCTTGAAGAATCTCAGGATTATCCGTGCCGGTGCGGCGCCCCCCGGTGTGCCGGATATATTTTGGATAAATATTATTGGCCGCAGCTGAAGAGGCTTCAAAAGAAGCAGCAGAATCAAAAAGCAAAGTTGTCTTCTTCGATCAAGACACGATCCACTTCAAAGCAGGTTTTATGATTTTAGTTAAAGGTTACGCCGCGAAAAATGCCAAGTCTGTTCTGACCCCGTTTAATTTTAAACGCCGTGAACCGCGTGATCATGATGTGGTGATCGATATTCAATATTGCGGAATTTGTCA
>CAZSVD010000162.1:0-5298 GCA_964610145.1 uncultured bacterium
TTTATTTCCCAGCTGATCAATCACTTTATCGTATGTAATTTCATGTCCAATGTCATCGATCACAAAAACAATCACGGGCCGAGACCAGTCAATTTTGCGATTACTATATGGCGGTAAAGCAATAGGTTCTTTATGCTCAAGGCGCGGCGCGCGGCCCGGAAAACTCATCGAATCTTTTTCGATCACAAGCGCATCAGTTCCCGGCTGAATTCGCGCATTGCGGGTTTGATTTTGTGTTGGAGTAATTCGCGATTCCGCGTTAGTGCGCGCGGCAAAACCTGCCGTTTGATTAAAAGAAGGTTCTGAGGGTTTTGAGGGAGGGGCTGTGTGATCGTGAAGTCTCAAAAGTACGAACAACATAAAAGCGACCAGCCCCGCCGCAAGCGTAAACGCAAACCAGCTCGAGTGGCGTCGCGGTGAACTGATGGGAAATGATCTCTTTAAAACCGGTTTGCCTTTTCGCATGATCGATGCTGGATATCCTTCTTCGAGATGACTGACTTTTTTGAATAATGCCGTTGATTGCCTGCTGAATCGACACATGATAACATAAGAATCCGAGAAACAATAAGATGAAGATCACCGAAGCATTTCAAAATCAGGTTAATCAATTTTTGAGCGGAGCGGCAGAAACGATTCCTGTTCGCGAAATTGAGACTTATTTGCGGGCTCAGGGAATTGTGGCTGCTTCAATTTCACAAGCGCAGTTTGACGCTATATTTTGGGCTTATCTTTACGCGATTTCAAGCCAGCGTTGGAGCCGATGCTGCGGCGAACAAGACATTGATACCAAAGAGATCGATAATCTATTCTTTCGAACGGTTTTGGACCGTTATGCCGGCAAGAAAGATTTGGAGGGCGCGGCTCACTTCAGTGAAGCGATGTATGCCTCCAATGCTTCGGAAGAGGATGAGCCTCTCGTGTCCATTTTAGCGGCTTTTTTTAAAAAGCTGGGAGTCAAAGAGGCGATGGCTTCCGAGAAAGTGGTAGAATCCTTCCGCTGGTTGGCCAGTATTTGCGAAGGATACAGTAATTATTTTGATAATGAATTCGACGACTTTATGTCGCAGCTGCGAATGCGCGACACGGAGTTAAATAAGAAAAGAGGAAAGCATGGCTGAGACAAAGACAAGCAAGGATAATTTTGTCTGGATCGATTTGGAGATGTCGGGCCTGGACCCCGACAAAGAAGTGATTATTGAAATCGCAACGATTGTAACCGACTGCAATCTGAATATTATCGAAGAAGGTCCCGATTTGGTGATTCATCAGCCGGAAATTTACTTAACCCGTATGGATGACTGGAATAAAAACCAACATTCCAAGTCCGGGCTTATTGATGATGTCCGTCGTTCAATGATTTCACTCGAGGAAGCTGAATCTCAGACTCTTGATTTTATAAAAAAATACTGCGAGGCCAAGCAAAACCCTTTGTGCGGTAATGCCGTCCATCATGACCGGCGGTTTTTAATCAAATATATGTCGAAGATTCACGAGTTTTTGCATTATCGTCATGTGGATGTAAGCACGATTAAGACCGTGGTTTCGAAGTGGTATCCCAGACAAAAAGAAATCAAAAAAAATACGACTCATCGCGCGCTTTCCGATATTCGGGAATCGATCGAGGAATTAAAGTTGTATCGCGATTTTTATTTTAAGCCCGTGGAAGAATCGACGGCCGCATTAAATGCGGCGGCACAAACGGCGAAAAAGTTTTAAGGATCGTCAGCCGGGAGCGTTGCGGCTGAATTAGATTTGCGAAAGTAACAAATGTCCCGACTCAAAAGAAAACCCAAAAATACCAAACGCATTATTGCGATTGTCTATGATTTTGACGGAACGCTTTCTCCGAATAATATGCAGGAGGATACGATTCTTGATTCCTATGGCCTGGATCATAGAAAGTTTTGGGCGCGTTCCAATGAGCTTGTGATCAAGAAGGGATACGAGCGAACTTTGGCCTATCTCAAGCTGCTGGCCTGTGATGAGCCCTTTAAAAGCAAGCCTCTGACTCCGAAGTTTTTGCGCGGACTCGCTAACCGCATCCCTTATTACGCCGGTGTCGATGACGGATACTTTGACCGGATCCAAAGCTTTCTTGATTCCATTCCTGAAGTGAAAGAGTGGGGGATTCAACTTGAGCACTATATTATTTCAAGTGGCCTGAAGGATATTTTGGACGGAACTTCGATTCGCAAATATTTTAAAAAAATTTATGCCTGCGAATATGAATATCAAAATGGAAGACCCATTTTTCCGAAATTAGTGATTAATGACACGAATAAAACACAATTTCTTTTTCGTATCAATAAAGGCAAATTGCGTTTGAATGAGAGTATTAATCAGCATACACCGGATGAGGATCGCCGTATTCCATTCCAAAACATGATCTATGTCGGTGATGGACTGACGGATGTTCCTTCGATGACTTTGATGCATAAATCGGGTGGCTATGCGATTGCGGTTTATGACCCGGCGAAAAAAGTTCCTGAATCCGTCAGTGACATGGTTTCTGAGAAACGGGCCGAGCATTTCGCACCCGCGGATTTCAGAGCAAATTCTTTGCTTGTAAAAATTTTGCAGCGCACGCTTAAAAAGATTATTCACGCAATTTCTTATGACGCATCATCCCAAATGTCGCTTGATTGGGTGGCGAAGGAGTATCCTCAAAATGTCAAAAAATCTTAATTTGACGCATGCACATCTGCGCCGCGATTACGCTTCGGATGGGTTACTTGAAAAGCAAATGAAAGCGACTCCGATGCAGCAATTTAAAATATGGTTTCAGAATGCAGTGGAAGCTAGAGTATCCGACGCGAATGCTTTTGTGCTGGCTACGGTGGATTCTCAGACCCGTCCGGCTGCCAGGGTGCTTTTGATGAAAGGGTTTAATTCTAAGGGGATTACTTTTTTTACCAATTACGGAAGCGCCAAAGGAACGCAAATCAAAAAACATCCTTTTGGGGAGGCTGTGTTTTTTTGGGCCGGCCTTAACCGTCAGGTGCGATTGCAGGGTTCTCTTAAAAAGTTGTCGCGAAATGTATCGTCCGCTTATTTTCGCTCCCGGCCGCTTTTGGCACAAATCGCGGCCTCAGCATCGCATCAAAGCCGGCCCATAACGGGACGGATGCAGTTGGAGCAGGAATTTGAGTTGCTCAAAGCAAAATATCAAAAGAAAGCGCCTCAAATGCCTGCGGAGTGGGGCGGATACCAGCTTGAAGTTTACAAGGCGGAGTTTTGGCAGGGGCGTCCAAGCCGTTTGCACGATCGAATCTGTTATCAGGCTACCGCCGGCCGCTGGAAAAAAGTCCGATTACAACCCTGATTCAGCTGCAAATTTCCTTCAGAATAGAGATTTTTTAGCCGATAAAATCGGTGAGAAAATCATATGGAAAACCGTTTTCAATCCGCGCATGAAATTGCCAAGGTGTATCACGCTCTTAATGATCGTGAGTCTTTGCAGGTTTATTTTTTACAAAGTCTTTCGGCGCTTATTTCCGCAAATGCATCCGCGCTTTATTTATCAGGCAATGAAGACAAGCTTTGGCTTGAGGTGAGCGAGGGCTTCGGGTCCGACATTTTGCCGCGTCTCAAAATGATTTCTGAGGGTGTTCAGACATCCGGAAAGTTATTCTTGCACAAAAACTTGATGGGTGTTCCTTTGGTTGCCGGGAGTCGTTGTTTCGGGGTTGCGTTGGTACAAAAATCAGATTCTCACACATTTTCAACCGAAGACAGTGAGGTTGCAATTTCTCTCGGTATGGAATTCGCAAGTGCAATTAAAGGGATTCGATTGATCGAAGAAAATGTTCGCATGGAAAGACTTGCCGCAATCGGGCAGACATCCAGTATGGTGGTGCATGAACTTAAAAATATTTTACAGCTTGCGCGACTTTCCGAAGAAATGCTGCAAATGGGACTTCGTGACAATAATCCCAAATTTATTGCTATGGGCAATAAGAAAATTCAGCATGCGCTCAAAGAAATGGATGGGTTTATTTGGGAAATGCTGAGTCTTGCGCGCGACCAAAAGCTCGAGACGGAATTATTTCCGCTGAAAGCTTTGTTTGATGAATTGATTGATGACTTGCAAACAAAAACGAAGGCTTGCTCCGCGATTTTGAAATATGAAATGCCGGAGGGTTTTCCGGATGTTAATGCGGATCGCAAAGCAATTTTTCGGATGCTGCTTAATTTAGTTAAGAATGCTTATGAAGCTAAGCGTGGCGATGCGATTACGGTAACACTTCGAGTTGACCTGATTGATTCAAACTATTATCGTGTCATTGTGGAAGACAATGGAGCGGGAATGACTGAGCAAACGCGTGCGCGCTTGTTCCAGGCTTTTTATACAACCAAAGGCGAGAGAGGAACCGGGCTAGGATTAATGATTGTTGGAAATACGGTTAAACTGCATCAGGGAAGTATTGAAGTCGAGAGCGAGGTTGGTAAAGGGACGCGCTTTTTAATTAAACTGCCGTATAAACCTGAGGTTTGACTTACTCCCCGTCTTCGGCCTGGGGAAGAGGTGCGGTTTCTCCCGGTAACGAAGAAAATGCGATAATGTGCTCACGTAGCTCTGCAAAGCTCATGCTGCGATGGAGTTTGTCCCGTAGCCTATGAACGCCGGGTTGATTTTTAAAATACCAGCAGGCAATTCTTCGTGATTTCAGCAAAGCAGTTCGCGGATCTTCCATAGTTTCCTCTAATTCCAAATGACGCAGCGCCGCTTTTTTAAGGTCATCCATGGTGGGTTGAAAAATAGCCTGACTGTTCATGGCGGCAGATATATTTTGATAAATCCAGGGATTTCCCAGGGCGCCGCGGCCGACCATGACGCCGTCACAGCCGGTGATAGAAAGCATTTTGATCGCGGCGTCGCCGGAAAAAACATCGCCATTTCCCCAAACCGGAATTTTGACCGCGTCTTTGACGCGGCGAATCGCGCTCCAGTCGGCGATTCCGGTGTAGCCTTGTTTGCGTGTTCGCCCGTGAACGGCCACAGCCGAAAAACCGGCGTCTTCCGCGTGCTTTGCGATGATCGCGGCTTCTTGTCCGCTGCCGTCTTCAAAGCCGAGGCGCATTTTGACTGAAACTGGGATTTTTTTAATTTTTTTGATAACCGCGTTAAAAATTGTTTTAGCCTTTTCAGGCTCACGCAATAGTGCTGAGCCCGCACCAGGACTTGTGATTTTCGGAACCGGGCAGCCTAAATTTAAATCAAGTAAATCAAAACCCATGCTCTCGATCATTTCAGCTGCGTCCGCCATGACCTCCGGATTACAGCCGACAAGTTGC
>CAZSVD010000163.1:0-6758 GCA_964610145.1 uncultured bacterium
GACTCGATACCACACCGCCGCAACTCGATGTCACGATGGAGCCGGATGTTTTGAAGTTGGGCGCGGGTGTTTTGGAGAGACAGCCGCTTTTTACTTTTGATATGAATTATCCGCATTTGGTTAAAAAGTGGATGCTCGAAATTCGTGATGAAATGGGACACAAAGTTTGGTCCGGTTACGGAGTTGGTAAGCCGCCCGCGGATGTATTGTGGGAAGGATTGACCGATGCTGGCGTTTTGGTTCGTCCCGGAATTTATGCTTATCAGTTTAAGGTGGAAGATGATAAGGGACGTCAAGATTGGTCGTTGCTCAAGTTTTTCCGTGTTTTCTCAAAAGTGGGCAAGGCCGCCAAGGGAGAAGATTGGGAAGGTTCTGTCAAAGAAGAAACTGTTTATCAGGCTAACGCAAAAGCGGATCCTGGTTACCGCGAAGAAATTTCTCCGATCGGAAATTTTAATATTTTTAAAGATGGGAAGCGCAGCATTCCGCTTGTTGCTAAACCGACTGTTCATGTGCGCGGACAAACCAAGCCTGGCTATAAGGCTTATGTGAATGACGCTCCGCTTGACGTTGACCCGGACACCGGACGTTTCCACAAAGAGTTTTATGTGAAACCCGGCGACAATGAGTTCGTTATTAACGTTGTTTCTCCCGAGGGCGAAAGCACGCTTTATACTCAAAAGGTGAAAGTCAAAGACAGTATGTTCTTTCTTGTGGGGTTAGGTGAAGAAGAACTCGGAAAGAATTTCGCTACCGGTAACATTAATACTGCGGGCGCGGATGACCAATATAAAGACGGCTTTTATCAGGACGGCCGCTTATCGTATTTCTTAAAAGGGAAACTCAAGGGTAAATTTTTGATCAAATCAAAATTTGATTCAGGAGACAAGCGCTCGGCTCTTTTTACGAATTTGGATCCTGATCAGTACTATCCGATTTACGGTGATAAATCAAAAATTAGTTACGAAGGTCAAAATACGGATTCTCGCTTTTATATGTTGGTGGAGATGGACCGGTCTTACGCGCGTTGGGGAAGTTTTCAAACCCAGTTTGATGATACCGAGCTTGCCAGCTATAACCGCACTCTTTCGGGTTTGCAGGTTCAGCATGATTCATTAGATACAACTCCCTATGGTGACCCAAAGCGCGGATTTAAAGTTTTTTGGTCGGAAAGCCAAAATCGAGCGGCGCATATTGAACTCGAGTCTACGGGTGGAACGCTTTATTATTTGCGCGATCGCAATATCGTGGAAGGCAGCGAACAGTTGCATGTGGAAACCCGCGATAAACTTCAGGATATTGCAATAAGCCGCTATGATCTCAAAGAAGGTGTTGATTACGAAATCGATTATGAATCCGGACGCGTGATGCTTACAAAGCCGCTTTCATCTTTGGCAGCGTCCAGTACCAATTTTTCAACGGATTTGGCGGATGGTGAACGTATCTTTCTTACCGCGGATTATGAATTTGTGGATGGATTTGATCCGTTTAAAACGGGAAATCGCGGCGGCCGCGGATACGTTCATATGGGAAATCATATTCGCGTCGGGGGAACTTTGGTTGAGGAGAAGCGTGACGCGGTTGATTATGATTTGCGCGGCGTTGATATGACGATGAAGTTTGGTCGCAACACCAAGATTGTTTCAGAATATGCGACAACCATGCAGAGTCAGGAGAGCCAGGCGGTTTCTTATGATGGCGGAGTTAATTTCGCCACGTTGGCTCCGCTGACGAGCCGCACATCGGACGGCAGGGAAAGAGCGTATTCGATCAAGGGTGAATCTAAACCCTTCAAAAATCTTGAAGTCAGCGGTTTTCTTCAAGGAGTCGACCCGAGCTTTTCAAACGATACTTTAAAGAGCCAAGAAGGTTATAAAAAATACGGGGTTTCCGGGCGTTATCGTTTAACGGATAATTTTTACGCGAAATATCGTTATGACCACAATGAAGTGGTTTCGAGTCTTTTACCGCTTATCTCCAGCGGAATGCTTGCGTCGTATGAAAATATGAATGCCCACACGGCCGGTTTAACTTATGACGATGGGCAATGGCTCGCCGAAGCTGAATATCTCCACCGCACCATCGATGGTCCGGATAATGAAGCTAATATTTCGCCCTCACTTATTTCAGAAATTCCTTTCAATGATGGCGTTGTGGGTAAATTGGGCTATCGCGTAAATGAAAAGCTTTTGCCTTATGCAAAGGCACAGACTTCGATTCATACGAAGGGGGATACTCAGTTCGGCGGCGGTTTAAGATACGATGTTACCCGTGATTTGCATGCTTATGTTGAGCAAATGTTCGGAAAAATCGGTGATTCGACTTTATTCGGCATTGAAAAGATGCATTCAAATACCGCAAGCACATATGCCAATCTTAAGTCGCTTGACCGTGGAATAGGTTACAAAACTTTATCGACCACGATCGGGAGTAACTATTACATTGATAATGGTTCCAGGCTTTATTCTGAACGAGAGCTTTCGACTTATAACTCCGAAGATGGTTTTGCGGATATTTTTGGCTATGACGCTAAGGGCGGAGATCATTGGGATTATGGAACTCGTTTTGAACGCAGACATTTAAATAACTCAACCACGCGGCGTTTAGATATTCTTGCGAGTCAAAGTCTGGGCCGCACCAATACTTACAATACCGTTGAAGCCCATGTCGCGTATATTGGCTCGGCACAGAAAAAAGAAAATGAAAAGACGGCGCTTCACTATTCTCCGTTTGATAAAATCAAAGCGCGTGTGTCGGGTGAATTTCGCCGTGATCAAGACAGTCCCGAATTGTGGCAGGCTGTCACGCGTGATTCTTTTGAGTATCAAATTACCCGTGATCTTGGCTTCTTGAGTTATATCAACCTGGGCTACACACATGGCAAATTAACGACCGCCGCTTTTCCGCTGAAAACCAATTTTATGGAGTGGAGTACGGGGTTTGCCTATCGTCCCGTAAACTATGACCGTTTCAATTTGTTAACGCGCTATACCCGCATTATTAATGACGATCAGATTAGTCTTTCCGGAACCAACTTAAACGCGGAGAGTGATGCGCATGTGCTTCAGTTGGATGGTTCTTATGACATCAACCGGTATTTTGAGTTGGTTCAAAAAGTTGGATTTAAACGTGCCGTGGCAGCTCTTTTATCGGATGATATCGCGCTTAATTCGATGCTGGTTGCGACGAGAGTCAATTTTCACGTCACGCGTAAATGGGATATTGCCAGTGAATACCGAATTCTTTTTCAGACGGCAGCCGGAGACAATCAAAAGCACGGCGCTCTTTTTGAAGTCGACCGTGAGCTTTACGAGTACGTTAAGGTCGGAGCAGGGTATGATTTTGCCAATTTTACGGATGATTTAAGAAAATCAAATAATTATCAAAGTCATGGGCCTTTTGTCCGCATGACGGGTAAATTCTAAAAAATTTTGGAGGAAGCATGCGGTTTAAATCTTTAGTGGGTGTTTCACTCTTGTTGGCTTTTTTTTTCACGGCTTGCGCGCATACATCCGATTATTTACCGATAGAAAAAATTCCTGCCGGAAACAACCAAGAGATTCATGTTGCGAAGGCCTATGATTTTGTTTATTTGGCCGCGTTTGATGCGATCAATGCTTCTTCACATTGGGCCCCTGATTTGACATCAAAAGATGACGGGTTAATTAAAGCACGCAATACACAATACTCACGTTTGGATGACTCCTCAAACCGTATCGTGCTGGTGCGTATCCGACGCGATAGTTTGACCCAGACCAGTCTTTATCTTGATCCGGGTTCCCGAAATGTTATCGGTGCGGATGAAGTCCTTGATGCAATCCGTAAAAAGCTGAATTCCTTTTTGGTTTAATTTTGCTTTGAGTTCGATTCATCTCCGCCGGGTTTCAACCCACAATCTGAAAGGCTTCGACCTTCAGCTTCTTCACCGTAAAATTCATGTGATGACCGGTGTGTCCGGTTCCGGGAAATCTTCTCTTGCGCTGGATACGCTTTATGCCGAAGGGCAGCGACGCTACATGGAATCGCTTTCTTCCTACGCCAGGCAATTTTTAGAAAAAATGCCCAAGCCGGATATTGAGTCGGCAACGGGTATTCCGCCGGCTGTGGCGATTCAGGCCAAGAATGTGATCTCCAACGCGCGTTCAACCGTGGGCACGCAAACTGAAGTGAATGATTATTTGCGGGCGCTTTTTTCCCGCGTGGGGCATCTTCATTGTCCGGATTGTCACGGAACTGAAGTAACCTCCTATCAGGCGGATGTTGTTTTAGATCGAATCCAAAATTCGAAAGCAGATCGTGTGGCTGTCTTTTTTCCATTTCAGCTCAAAAAACTTACAAAAGAGGACGCGGAAGGTCTGGTAAAAGACTTTCTTAAACAAGGATTTGAGCGTTTCGCGGAACCGGAAAAAAATTGGGAAGCGCTCGATGTCAAAAAACTTACCGCCAAAAAGCCGCATGAAATTTATATTTTTGTGGATGAGCTTGCGAACCATGAATCCGCGCGCAACCGTTTAAGAGAAGCCTTGGAGCTCGCTTTTCAGGCGGGAGGATGGCGTCTCGGGGTGAAAGCGGGAGCGAAGGACGAATGGTTTTCAAAAGATTTGCAATGTTCTTCCTGCCGGCGCATTTTTAAAAAACCAACAGAAAATACTTTTTCATTTAACAGTCCTGTTGGGGCTTGCGCATCTTGCCAGGGATTTGGACGAGTTATTGAAACCGACTGGAATCTTGTGATTCCCGATGAGCACAAATCGGTTCAGGAGGGCGCGATTGAGCCCTGGACAAAATCAAGCACACGTTGGGAACAGGGGCAATTGCTTGATTTTTGCAAACGCAAAAAAATTTCCGCTCGCATCCCCTGGAAGGAATTGACCGCGACCCAGCGGAAATGGATTTTAAACGGATATGAAGGCGATGAATATGTTTCTGTTAGCGAGTTTTTTAAATATCTCGAAAAAAAGACTTACAAAATGCATGTCCGTATTTTTTTAAACCGCTACCGGGGTTATGAAGTTTGTCCGGCATGTAACGGAGTGCGGATTAAGCCCGAAGGACTGAATGTTTTTATCGGGGATAAAAATTTCGCGGATGTTCAGGAGATGAAGATAAGCGCGCTTCATGCTTTTTTTACTGAATTAAAATTGACCGCCTATGAAACCGAAAGAGCGGAGGCGCTTTTGGATGAAATTCGCGCGCGGCTTGGTTTTTTGACGGAAGTGGGTTTGGGATATTTAACGCTTTCACGCATGTCACGCACACTTTCAGGCGGTGAGGTGGAGCGAATCCATCTAGCCTCGTCATTGGGCGCGTCGCTTGTTGATACGCTTTATGTTTTGGACGAACCGAGTATCGGACTGCATGAACGCGATAATCACATGCTGATCGGACTCTTACGCAAACTACGCGATTTGGGGAATACCGTCGTTGTGGTTGAACATGACAGGGCGATGATTGAAGCCGCGGATGAAGTCGTTGATTTAGGGCCGCGCGGCGGTGAAGGAGGCGGAAAAGTCCTCTATCAAGGCCCTTTCCCCGGGCTTTTGGAGTGTGCAGATTCTTTAACCGGACGGTATTTGTCGGGCCGTGAAGTGATTCAGCGAAAGGCTTCGATTGCTCGCGGCAAAGAACAGGCCATTCATATTCAGGGTGCGCGGGCGCATAATCTTAAAAACTGTGATGTCAAAATTCCCTTGGGTAAGTTAGTGGTTCTTTCGGGGGTATCCGGTTCAGGAAAAAGCACTTTGCTTTACGAGGTTCTCTATAACCGGTATCAAAAATTCCGCGGGCGCGCCGTTTCCAAAGAGGAATTAGGTTTGGTTAAATCGATTCGCGGTTGGGAAAATTTGGGAGATATGGTTTTGATTGATCAATCTCCGATTGGACGGTCACCGCGTTCTAATCCGGTGACCTATATGGGAATTTATGAAGAGATCCGGAAAATATTTTCGCGTTTGCCCGCGTCCAAGGCGCAGGGGTTCGGTCCCGGACATTTTTCATTTAACGTGGATGGCGGAAGATGCGATGCCTGCAAAGGAGACGGTGAAGTCAAAGTTGAGATGCATTTTCTCGCGGATGTTTACGTGCGTTGCGAAGCCTGCGGCGGAAAACGTTTTCAGAAAGATGTGCTCGCGATTACTTATCACGGGAAAAATGTTGATCAGGTTTTGGCTTTGACGGTTACCGAAGCGATCAAATTTTTTGAGCAGGTCCCGTCGATTGTAAAATCTTTGACTATCTTAGAAAACACTGGGTTGGGATATTTACGTTTGGGGCAGCCGACCCTGACCTTATCCGGAGGTGAGGGGCAGCGTTTAAAACTGGCAAGTGAACTTGCCGCCTCGCAATCTTTAAAGCAACTTTATCTTTTCGATGAACCGACCACCGGATTGCATGAACATGATATGACTTATTTGATCCGTGCCTTTGATGAGCTGCTTGCGCGCGGGCATTCGGTTTTAGTGATTGAACACCATATGGAAATGATCCGTTTGGCGGATTGGATTATTGATTTAGGCCCCGAGGGCGGTGATGCTGGCGGAGAGGTGGTTTATCAGGGGCCCGTTCAAGGGCTCTTAGAATGCGGGCGCTCCCATACCGGGCGGTGTTTGGAGCTTTACTTAAAGAAGACAGGGTTGAAGATTTTTGGCTCTTAGACGTTATAGTAATAGGGTTCCTGAATCGCTTTTGTAAATCACCCCATAATCGAGTACGCTTTAAAGATGAAGTTTAATTTTCAAAAAAATCAGTTTTGGTTGGCC
>CAZSVD010000164.1:0-1673 GCA_964610145.1 uncultured bacterium
TCTGTTTGACCTTCCATAATATCTTTCACTAATCCCTTCAAACTCATGCTGCACTTGTCCTTTCTTTTAGAAACTCCATCACCCGACGGGCCTGACGCAGACTTGCGCCGCGGTATTTTCCGACGGTTTCACCCGCTAAACGGCCGGCTTCGGCCGCCTGACGCGGATGATTTAAAAATACTTCCAACTTCTCAAAACAATCCTCCGTTCCCTGAACACAAAAGGCCGCGCCGGCTTCATCTAAAATTTGATAAACCTGCTTAAAATTAAAAACATGCGGCCCATGCAAAACCGGCAAATTAAATATGGACGGTTCAATCGGATTTTGTCCGCCATGCGGAATCCAGCTTCCGCCCATGAACACAAAATTTCCGACCGCGTAAATATTTTTCAAAACGCCGATTTGATCCACAAGCAAAACATCCCAGCTTAAAGACGAATTAATTTCACCCCAGCGTCTCAAAGTCAGCCGGGTTGACGCGGCTTCACGCGCAATCGCGTCCGCTCTTTCGACATGCCGCGGCGCGAGAATCAATCTTAAGGTTGGATGCTTTTCGCGCAATTTCAAAAAAACTTCCAAAAGTTTTTGCTCTTCGCCGGGATGCGTACTGCCCGCAATCAGCACCGGATCCGTTTCCGATAAACCAAAATTTTTCCGGCTAAAAGCATCGTCCTTGTTTTCCGGCGCGGCCGCGTCAAACTTAATATTGCCGGCGGCCTCAATTTTTGAACCCGCAATTCCCAACTGCCGAAAACGCTCCGCGTCCGCCTGATCCTGCGCAAAAACATGCGTCAACCCTTTGAATACATTCTTAAAGAGAACGGCCACACGGCGGTATCCATTAAGCGACTTCTGAGAAAGTCGCGCATTAATCAAAAAAATAGGTAAATGACGGCGGGCGGAAAGAGAAATTAAATTCGGCCAGATTTCGGTTTCAACCAAAACCAA
Source organism: uncultured bacterium (assembly GCA_964610145.1). Classification (GTDB taxonomy): domain Bacteria; phylum Omnitrophota; class Omnitrophia; order Omnitrophales; family Aquincolibacteriaceae; genus Multiplicimicrobium. The sequence continues at coordinate 950 of CAZSVD010000164.1, forward strand.
TGCTTCGGGCTTGATAAAATTGAGAAAGGATTCCACACACCATGAAAAATCAAAAGGGACATAAATCGCGGTAAGATCATTCGCTTCCGCTTGACGTGCTAATTTTTGGCCCGTGGGAGTGACCGTGGTTAAGACAACATGATAAGGCGAACGCGCTTCACGTAAGGATTCGATAAAACGCCGCGCGACCATGGTTTCACCCACACTCACGGCATGAATCCATAAAACGCGCTTTCCGGCCAAACGCGCCAATTTGGCTTGAGAATATTTTCCCCAGCGCTCTGAAAAGAGAAGCCCGGGATTTTCCCCCGCGCGGCGGCTCTTTAAAAAGAAAACCGGCGCGTAAACAATCGCCGCTAACGCATAAACGAAATCAAAAAAATACTGCAACTTAGCCTTTTAAATTTTACTCAAAAGGATTCAGATGCTAGGCGCGCACGAGCGACCGCGGAGGCGTAGCGAAACCTACGCCGCACAAGGAAGCGATGTGCGCAACGACGCAGATGAAACCTTTTCAGTAAAATTATGCTCGGGGATGGGCGGCAGCGTACGCTTCTTTAAGCCGTTTAGTCGTCACATGCGTATAAATCTGAGTCGTCGAAAGATTTTCGTGACCGAGAAGTTCCTGAACGCTGCGCAAATCCGCGCCGCGGTCAAGCATGTGTGTCGCAAACGAATGTCGAAGCATATGCGGAGAGACGTCTTTAGCCAAAGCGATTCGGCG
>CAZSVD010000165.1:0-3762 GCA_964610145.1 uncultured bacterium
GAATCAATAATCAGTTTAAACAGGGCATGCCGGGTTTGTCCGGGGATAAGCCCATAAATCCATCGTCAATTGGCTCAGTAAATGCGCCTCAGGGATCTGCTCCTGCTCGTAAGCCTGCTGCTGGACCTCTGCCCCCGCGACGGAAATAAAAGCGCAGAATGGCTTTATCAAAATTTTCCAATGGGATGTTTTTGCGCGGTATTTAGCGCTTGGAGAGTGAGTTATGGCCCCATCCCGTAACCTTCAGTAGCTAATGCAAATGATTTGTTAAAGGGTTAATTCTTCGGTGTTGAAAAAGTAATTATCCGGCGGAAGCAGGTATGTTTTTAAGTAGTTCTTCGGCGCGCAGAATCGCAGAGTCCAATTTTAGATAAATATTTTTCCGACCAAATAACTCGAAATAGCCCGCTCGTTTGACAGCCTTAAGCGGCTGTGTGTGTAGTCCGGCAATAATCAAATGAATATTTCCATTGTGGCATTCTTGGTGAAATAGATGCAAGTAATGTAATCCCGTTGCGTCAATCACGGAGGTGTTGCGAAAGTAAAGAATCTGAACTTTCACCTTTCTTGAAACCAGCCGCATTGTTTGCAGAAAATCAAGCGCACTTGCAAAAAAAAGTGGTCCATCCACTTCATAAATTTCAATGCCATCAGGCACAGCCGGCAAAAGAGGCGCATCTTCTGCTTCAGAATCTTCAAAAAACGGTTGGGTTTTAGTGACGGTTGCCATGCGGTTTACAAAAAGAAACAAAGAAAGAGAAAGGCCGACCTCCATGGAAATGGTTAAGTTTGTAAAAATTCCCAAAAGAAAAGTAACAATCAAAATAGCGGCATCGCTTTTTGTCCCTCGGATAAGATCAGCCAAAGAATAGAAATCAATCATGTTAAAAGCGATGATGACAAGAATTCCGGCAAGACAGGCTGTTGGAATCCACTGTGCAGCTTTCCCAAAAACCAAAACAAGCAATAAAAGAGTTAGAGAATGGATTGCTGCAGCAATGGGCGTTTGCGCGCCGTTTTTGATATTAGTTGCTGTGCGGGCAACGGCACCCTGCGCTGGCATGCCGCCCAGAAGACCTGATGCGATATTCGCAATGCCCTGCGCGACTAGTTCCATATTTGACCGATGATGACCCTGGGTCATCCCGTCTCCTACGACTGCCGACATTAATGAAACCATGGAGCCGAGCACAGCAATTGTGAAAGCCGGGCGCATCATTTCATGGATGAGAGCAAAAGAAAATTGAGCGCTCTTCAAAAATTGAATATCAAGGGTTAAGCGACCAAAGCGAGAGCCCAATGTTTCAACAGGAATTTTGAAAAAATAAGTAATTGCGGCACTGAGGATAAGGACGACAAAAAGGGCTGGAATTTTCTGAGCCCATTTTTTTAGTAAAAGCGGCCAAATGCTTATAGTAAAGATAGTTCCTAAAGTTATCAGAAGAGCGCCCACATTCCATGAGCGGATGTTTTGCCAATAAGATATAAATTTATCAACGAGATTGATAGGAACCATTTCGACCTGAAGTCCAAGAACATCTCTGATTTGAGAACAAAAAATAATAACGGCTACACTGGTTGTAAAACCGAGAGTTAATGGCCGGGGGACAAATTTGATTAAATTGCCTAGTTTGGCCAAACCTAAAATAGTCATGAATATTCCCGCGAGAATTGTGCAAGTGATAAGGCCGCTTTTTCCGTATTGCTGTAAAACACCATAAATAACAATTGCGGAGGCTCCGGTGGGCCCGGTAATCTGAAAGCGGCTTCCGCCAAGCAGGGCGGCGATAAGCCCGGCGACAATAGCGGCAATAAGGCCTTCTTTTGGAGACAACCCTGATAAAACGCCAAATGCGATTGAAAGCGGTAATGCGACAATGCCAACATTAATTCCCGCGCGCAGATCGCTAAGGAAAAGCGTCTTCGAATAAGATTTGAGCGATGTTAAAAGTTTAGGTTTAAGCATAAAAGATAACTATATTGTTATATGAGCATATAGACATATTAGAATAAAAAAAAGAGGGGTGTCAACCTTCCTTGCCCAGCCGCTGAAGAAGCCGCTCGCTTTTTTTGAAGTGCTTTTTTAAAATGACGGAGATGGGACGCAGCACTTTGAAAATATCATGGTCGCTAATATCATAATAGATTGTGGTTTTCTCCTGCCGGATATGAAGAATACCAAGCTCTCTTAAGATCGCTAAATGACGAGAGAGGTTTGATTGTTCAACTCCCAGCGCGGAAACAAGCTTGCCGACATTGGCTTCACCATTTTTAAGATGTTCAATGATTTGCAAACGAATAGGGTGTGATAAGGCCTTAAGGAAATCAGCTTTGATCTTAAAAACCATGGAATCTATCGGAATTGCTTTGTTTGGGCTCATATCAGCATCATAAAGGCAAAAGAAAGAATGTCAATTACGCAGGCGACAGTGCGATTAATTTTTTTGCTCGGGTAATCATGTCGGCTAAGCTTCCGGTAACATTTTCTTCACCGATTTCTTCAAGCAAGCCGGATTTTTGCATGGCCATCAAGGCTTGCGAGTGAAGATCGGCTATTAAAAACAAAGAGCCATTTTTTTTTGATTCTTGATAAACCTGACGAATGGCAAGTAGGGCGGTGGCATCCACAGAAAGGACATGGCGCATTCTTAGAATGCGCACTTTGGGATGTTTTTTGATTTGTTGAACGGTATCCAGAAACGTTGATGCGACGCCAAAAAAAAGCGGTCCACGAATTTCAAAAATCTCGATTCCTTCCGGAATAGCCGGACCGTTGGAATATTTACTTTTACTTTCATCCGACATCTCATTTGTCAGTACATTTAAATTTGTGACTTGTGACAAGTTTTGGATAAAGAGAAAAAAGGAAAGCCCGAGCCCTGCCTGGATAGCCACGGTTAAATCAAAAACAACGGTTAAAAAAAATGTCGCGCACATGACCAAGATATCATTCATCGGACATTTCAAGATGCGCATAATGGCATGCCTCTCACTCATGCGCCACGCGACTACGGTGAGAACTCCCGCAAGACAGGCGAGCGGAATATGGCCGGCGAATTTTGCGAAGAAAAACATAATGAGCAGCAAAGTGAGCGCATGTACTATTCCCGCGACCGGGGTGCGGCCTCCGTTTTGAACGTTTGTGGCTGTGCGGGCGATTGCGCCGGTGGCGGGCATGCCCCCAAAAAAGGCAGATGCCATGTTGGCGATACCTTGCGCTGTAAGCTCGGTGTTAGGGCGATGTTTATCGCCGATCATACCATCGGCAACCATGGCTGAAAGGAGCGATTCAAGTCCTGCTAACATTGCGATCGAAATGGCGGCCGGCATCAAATCACGAATGATCAGCCAGGATAAATGCGGGAAATGAGGCATAGGTAAAGTATGTGGGATTTCTCCGAACCGGGAAAAAATAGTTTCGACCGGAAAATGAAAATAATAAGCCACGAAAGAGAGAATAATCAGCGCGACCAATGAAGAAGGGATGCGTTTAGATAGCTTCGGAAGCAAACTCACAATCAGAATTGTTGCGCTCGCTAGGCCGGTTGAATAAAAATTCACTTCGCCGGCGTGTTTTAAATAGGCGATCCATTTTTCGATAAAATCGGCCGGGACAGCAGCGATAGAAAGTCCAAAAAAATCTTTTACTTGCGATGAGAAAATAATCAAAGCAATTCCAGCCGTAAAGCCCACGGTAACGGGGAATGGAATAAATTGAATAACGGAACCAAATTTAAAAACACCCGCCAAAAAAAGAAGAAC
>CAZSVD010000166.1:0-4237 GCA_964610145.1 uncultured bacterium
GTTGCGCAAAGCGCCGAGCTAAAGATATAGCCGCAGCGCTTGCGGAAAATGAATTTTGCACTCGATGTCTTGAAAATTTTCAAGCAAGGCCAATACAATGCGCGGCAAAGCAAGTCCCGAAACATTGAGCGTATGACAAAAATCAACTTTGCCTTTTTCTTTGCGCCGAAAGCGGATATTCGCGCGACGCGCCTGAAAATCTCCGAACAAACTGCAGCTGGAAACTTCAAACCACTTTTGCGTCACCGGCGCCCACACTTCCAGATCGTAACATTTTGCCGCTGAAAAACTCATGTCTCCGCTGCCCAAAAGCAACACACGATAAGGCAGCTCTAGTGCCTGCAAAACAGCTTCCGCGTTAGCAAGTAAAGATTCAAGCTCTTGTTCAGAATTGTCCGGATGCGCGATTTTGACTAGCTCGACTTTATCAAATTGATGCACGCGCGAAAGCCCGCGTGTGTCTTTGCCATAAGTTCCCGCTTCACGACGAAAACAAGGCGTGTATCCCGTCATCAAAACAGGAAGCTTGTCTTCGTCGAGCGTTTCATCGCGAAAAAAATTGGTGATCGGAACTTCCGCGGTGGGAATTAAAAAGAAATCGCCGTATTTCTTTTCGGACTCGGGTTCATGCAACGTATACATATCTTCTTCCATTTTTGGAATTTGTCCCGTTCCAATCATGGAAGCGCGATTGACAATGGCCGGAGACCAGGCTTCTTTGTAGCCGTGCTTTTGTGTATGCATATCGAGCATAAAACTAATCAACGCCCGCTGAAGTCTTGCGCCCTCTCCAAAATAAACCGGAAAGCCGGCTCCGGTAATCTTGGCCCCTGTTTCCATCGAAATCCACCCAAGAGCATTACCTAAATCGAGATGATCTTTTCCCTGAAAAGCCAGTTTTTTGGGCTCTCCCCATGTTTTGACAACTTTATTCCCTGTTGCCCCAGCAGCAACCGGAACGTCTTTGTGCGGAATATTTGGGATAATAGCCAAAAAATCAGCTATTTTTTTATCAACATCGCCCACTTTTTGATCAAATTCTTTGATTTTTTGGGAAGATGCTTTCATGGCCTCGAGAATGCTGTCTGCGGATTGTCCGGACTTTTTGGCCGCCGCAATTTGCTCATTCGCCTTGTTGCGCTCAGCCTTTAAAGCCTCAACTTCCGCCACCCATTTGCGACGATCCTGATCAAGAATTAAAATTTGATCAATCAGCTCCGCTGCCTTGGGAGATTTTGCGGAAACGCCCGCCTTAAAAACATCCGGTGTCTCGCGCAGCTTCTTTAAATCTAGCATTCTGAGTTTTCCTGTTTAGCTTATTTGTATTTTTCATGGTTGTTTGCGCAGGCAAACAAAACCAAAATAAGTCGGTTATTTGGCGCCTTTCAAATCAAGCTCGGGCTCGCCGTCCTCATCTTCGCTCGCAACAACGCGTGCGGCAGAAACAACTTTATGTCCGTCTTTCAGACGAATGATCCGAACGCCCTGCGTGTTGCGGCTTGTCGTGCGAATCTGATCTGCCTCACTGCGCACCACCATGCCCTTATCGGTCATAACGATGATCTCATCGCCTTCAACCACGGTAATCACGTTAACCACTTTTCCGTTTTTGTCGGTAACATTGGCATTGATCACGCCTTTGCCGCCGCGTGTTTGCAAACGGTATTCTTTGTAATACGTTTTCTTTCCGTAGCCGGACTCGGTCACGGTTAACGCTGTTGATTCGGGATGGGTTAATTCGGCCGCAATCACGTAGTCTTTTTTATCAAGACGCATACCCATAACGCCCGAAGCCGTTCGTCCCATTTCGCGCACATCTTTTTCGCTGAACTGAATCGCCATGCCTTCGCGCGACGCGATAAAAATCGTGTCGTTCCCGGACGTGATCATGCACGAAACAAGCTCATCTTTGTCACGCAGCGTAATTGCCTGCACGCCGCCTGAGCGCGGACGCGAGTAATGCACAAGCCGCGTCTTCTTGATGATGCCATTTTTTGTGATCATCACCACAAAACGCTTGTCGTCAAACTCTTTGACCTTCAAGAAGCTTTGGATTTTTTCGGTTGGGTTCAACGCGAGCACATTCGCGATCGATTTGCCTTTCGCGACGCGAGATGCCTGAGGAATGTCATAGGCTTTGCGCCAATAAACACGACCTGTATTGGTTAAAAATAAAATGGTTTCATGTGTTGAGCACAAGAAAAGATGCTCGATGAAATCATCGTCGTCTTTCATGCCTGCCGCATTGACACCTGAGCCGCCGCGATTTTGCTTGCGATACGCCGAAACCGGAATACGCTTGATGTATCCGGCATGCGAAAGCGTGATGACAACATCTTCTTCGACAATGAGATCTTCGATGTCGATTTCTTTTTCCGCGGCAACGATTTGCGTGCGCCGGTCATCGCCTGTTTTCTTCACAAGCTCTTTGGACTCTTCGGAAATAATATGAAGAACTTTCTGCCGGCTCTTTAAAATCGATTTCAGCTCGCTGATCTTTTTAAGCAATTCCGCATACTCTTCGTCGATCTTATGTCTTTCGAGCTGTGTTAAGCGCTGAAGCTGTAATTCCAAAATCGCCTGAGCCTGCAACACCGAAAGCTTGAACTGCTTGATCAATTCGTTCTTAGCGTCTTCGGGATTTTTAGCGCCTCGGATGATTTTGATAATTTTATCTATATTATCAACGGCGATTTTGAGACCTTCCAAGATATGCGCGCGCTTTTCTGCCTTATCGAGTTCAAATTTTGTGCGCTTCGTGATGACCTCAACACGAAACTCGATGAAATACTCGATCATTTGCTTAAGATTCAGAACGCGGGGCTGTCCCTTCACAAGCGAAAGCATAATAATGCCGAAGCTCTGCTGCATCTGCGTGTGCTTATAAAGCTGATTCAAAATCACTTGTGCGTTTGCGTCGCGCTTCAGCTCCACAACTACGCGCATTCCGTCACGATCCGACTCGTCGCGAATATCTGAAATGCCTTCTACTTTTTTGGATTCAACCAACGCAACGATTGATTCGATCAAATTGGTTTTGTTGACCTGATAAGGAATTTCGGTGATGACGATAGCTTCTTTTTTGGGGCCTGATTCAATTGACGCTTTCGCGCGAATCACCACTTTGCCGCGCCCCGTTTCATAAGCCGAGCGAATTCCGTCACGGCCCATAATCGTTCCGGCTGTCGGAAAGTCGGGGCCTTTCACGTGCTTCATCAAATCTTTAATCGTGATATCAGGGTTTTCGATGGTCGCTAAAATACCATTCACGACTTCATTCAAATTATGCGGCGGAATGTTTGTCGCCATACCGTCAGCGATACCGGCAGAGCCATTCACAAGCAAGTTAGGAATGCGGGAAGGAAGAACCGTGGGTTCTTTCAAAGATTCGTCAAAGTTAGGAACGAAATCGACTGTGTTCTTATCAATATCGTCCAAAAGCTCATTCGAAATTTGCGCAAGCCGGGCTTCGGTATAACGCATCGCCGCGGCGCGGTCTCCGTCGATCGAGCCAAAGTTTCCCTGTCCGTCAATCAGCGGATAGCGAAGAGAAAAATCCTGCACCATGCGCACAAGCGTGTCATAAACAGCTGTATCGCCGTGCGGGTGAAATTTACCGAGCACTTCACCCACAATACGCGCGGATTTTTTGTAAGGCTTGTTATGCGCAAAGCCCAGTTCATTCATGGCAAATAAAATGCGGCGATGCACCGGCTTCAGTCCGTCACGGACATCGGGCAAAGCGCGGCCCACGATAACCGACATCGAGTAGTCGATGTACGATTTTTTCATTTCATCTTCGATTGCAATCGGAATGACTTTCTCATTCATCGCGTAAAGATTTTTTTCGTCGGCCATTCTTTTTATCCTCTGCTTTATTCTTTAAAAATATTGTTACTGTCGGGGATTGTCCGCCTCATGCGAACAGAGCCAAAACAATTAGATGTCCAGGTTTCTAACCATGCGCGCATTCTTTTCGATAAATTTGCGGCGCGGCTCAACCTGATCGCCCATCAAAACGGTAAACATTTCATCGGCGGCCATCGCATCATCCAGCTTAACCTGAACCAGCGTCCTCTTTTCAGGGTCCATGGTTGTTTCCCACAATTGCTCAGGGTTCATTTCTCCCAACCCTTTATAGCGCTGAATGGTCATACCTTCTTTTCCGTTCGCTTTTATTTTTTCGAGCGCTTCGCGCAAGGAATGCAGCATAAAAACATTTTTTCCGCCGCAATCA
>CAZSVD010000167.1:0-2719 GCA_964610145.1 uncultured bacterium
TTTACACTTCAGCCCGCGGCCGGTGCGCATGGGGAATTAACAGGGTTGATGCTGGTTCACGCCTATCATTCGGCGCGTGGTGATAAGCATCGCCGCAAAGTGCTTGTGCCTGACTCAAGCCACGGAACTAATCCTGCCACAGCCGCTTTGGTGGGTTATGAAGTGGTGCAAATGAAATCCAATGCCCGCGGACGTCTTTCTGTGGAAGAGCTTGAAAAGCACTTGGATGACAATGTGGCGTGTTTGATGCTCACGAACCCTAATACTCTTGGACTTTTTGAAGAAGATATTTTGGAAGTTGCCAAACGCGTGCACGCTAAAGGCGGACTGCTTTATTATGATGGAGCCAATCTCAACGCATTACTCGGTATCGCGCGTCCCGGAGATATGGGGTTTGATATTGTGCATATTAATTTGCATAAAACTTTTTCCACTCCACATGGCGGCGGTGGTCCCGGTTCGGGTCCTGTCGGCGTCAAAAAGCATTTAATTCCTTTTCTTCCGCATCCCTTGGTAGAAAAAAAAGGTGACGAGTATATTTTTACGCCGCGATCACCGCAATCCATCGGTCGGGTTAAAGCGTTTCACGGTAATGCCGGAACTCTTTTAAGAGCCTTTGTCTACTTGCGCTCGCTTGGTTTAGAAGGAATCAAGAAAACCGGACGCGACGCGGTTTTGAACGCGAATTATGTGCGCGTTAAACTTCGCGATGCTTTTAAGCCTGCTGTGGATGAGCCTTGCATGCATGAATTTGTTTTGACTTTGAAACCGGAACAGGCCGCACAGCATTTGCATGCGTCTGATATCGGCAAGCGATTGCTTGATTATGGTTTTCATGCTCCGACAGTGCATTTTCCGCTGGTGGTTCCGGATGCAATTATGATTGAGCCGACGGAGTCTGAAAGTTTGGAAACTTTAGATTCATTCGTCGAAGCCATGAAAGCGATTGCCGAGGAAGTCCGCACGAATCCTGAGAAAATTCTGCAAGCGCCGTATGAATTGCCGATTCGCCGTCCCAACGAAGTCCTTGCGGCCCGCAAGCCGATTTTGACTTATAAGGATTATGTCCGTGAGTCGGCTCCTGCCGAACCCGCGGTTGCCCTGAAGTGAGCCCGCACCCATCCAAAGTATGGCGTCTTTTTCCGACTTTGTCGGCGCCCATGCCTTTGCAGATGGCGCTCGATAAGATCCTATTTGGCGAACACCAAGAGCAAGTAAATTCAGCTCCCATCTTTAGAATTTATTATTCCTCCGAACCCTGGTGCTCCGTGGGATATGCCGCTGAGAAAAGCGCGGATTATGCTTTAAACGCGTCGAAGCACAACCTTAAGCAAATTCCCGTTTGCCGTCGTCCGACCGGAGGAGGAACAGTGATTCATGGGCAGGATGTGATTTTTTCAATTTGCGCGCGCAAGCAAGACGACTCCGAAAAGTTTGATTCTCTGGAGATTAGCTATAAGCATTTGCATGAAGCCGTGCGTCTTGCATTCCGTAAACTTGAAATCCAAACTGATTTTTACACGAATGAAAAACTCGTTGTCGGACGAGACTGTTTTCTGAATCCGGTTGAAACGGATTTGCGTTTTGCCGGAAAGAAAATCGCGGGAGGCGCTCAGAAACGCTCGGGAGACTTTTTTTTGCACGAGGAGTCGATTCAGCTGCCTCAGGGAATTCGGCCAGAAGATTTAGAGCAAAAACTCATCGAGTCATTTGCGGAATATTTTGGTGTTGAAATTATTCGCGAGGCGATTGATCCAAGAATTTTGTCAGACGCTTACCGGCTGGCTCCCGATTGTTTGATTCGGGACAGTTATACTCAGGACGCTTAACCGGATCATTTATGAGTGATTTGCTTAAAAATTTAAATCCCGCGCAAATGGAAGCCGTGACCTGGCCCAAAGATAAACCTCTTTTGATTGTCGCGGGTGCGGGCAGCGGAAAAACGCGTATTCTTACACACCGTATCGCCTGGCTTATCGCGCAGGGAGTTCCGGCCTTCAGTATTTTGGGAGTTACTTTTACCAACAAAGCCGCGAAAGAGATGCAAACACGTATCGAACGGTTGGTTTCGCAGCGTGTTTGGATCAGCACTTTCCATTCAACTTGTCTTAAAATTTTGAGGATGGACGGAGCGGCAATTGGGCTTGATCCGCTTTTTACGATTTTGGATGAACAAGATCAATTATCAAATATCAAAGAGTGTTTGGCCGCTTTACAAATGAATGAGAAGCAGGTGCATCCCAAAGCGGTCAGGGAACGCATTCAGCGCGCAAAAGATTTTATCATTGGCCCCGTGCAATATCGCGCGGATGCTCAAGAGTATTTCGAAGAGCAGGTCGCGAAGGTCTACGCGCTTTACGAGCAACGGCTTGCGAAACAAAAAGCGCTCGATTTCGGCGATTTGATCATGAAAACGGTTTTGCTTTTTCAACAGGCGCCTCAGGTTCTTGAAAGTTGGCGCGGACGTTTTCGCACCGTTTTAATCGATGAGTATCAGGATACGAACCATGCTCAATATAAATTGATTCATTTGCTTGCTTCCGCCACAAACCAAATTACGGCGGTGGGAGATCCGGATCAGTCGATTTATTCCTGGCGCGGCGCGGATATTCAAAATATTTTACGCTTTGAACATGATTATCCGGGCGCGGGGCATATCCGGCTTGAGCAAAATTATCGCTCAAGTCCGATTATTTTGGAGTCCGCCAATGCTTTGATT
>CAZSVD010000168.1:0-3826 GCA_964610145.1 uncultured bacterium
ATCAACGGAACGACTTCACGTGATGAAACAGCTGTCTTTATCTGAACACGCGCGTCTTTTTCAACACGCGAACAAATTTTCTTTAAATAAGTATCTTTAAACAGCACGATAACATAGAGATCCAAACGCAAATCAGGGTCGGTTACTTTTTTAAAAGCCTCCAACAGGATATCCAAGCCCTTAATTGGATCTAACCTAGCCAAAAAAATAAATTTTTTAAAATTTGTTTTTTTGGGGTATTGGACTGCCGGATCAAAATTAATTCCTTGCCTTGAAAAAATAAGCTTCACAGCGGGCAGTTGATTTTCAAGTAAAACTTTCATAACCCATTTAGCAGGACAAATAATTTTCTCAACAGCCAAAGAAATTCTTCTAAAACCGTTAATTCTGCGCTGCATAAGAGCTCTCATATTTAGCATTAAACCAATTCCCCCCGGAACTCCTTGAAAACATCCACGAGGAAGAGCTCCCGATACGGCGTCGGCTAATCGCGCAACGGTTTTATTTTTTGTCAATTTCTGTAAATAGCACACAGAGCAACGCTTGGGGTCTGAAAAATTGTCGCAGGCATACTTGCCTTCATAAAGCAAATCTCCTCTTTGACAAACCATAGCGGGTGTATGAAGGGTCAAAATAACGGGAAGCTGTTGTTGTTTGCAATACTCAAAAAGCAAATAAGAATTAGCCGGGCTTACAGAGTGAAAATGCACTAACTCCGGCTTAAAATCCGTAAGAACATTTTTAAAAGACTTAAGGGCAACAGAGTCTCCTTTTCCGTAGAGAGAATCATAAGTTAAATTTGAATCGGCTTGAAACCGATAAACTGGCAGTTTGCCCGAAAAATATTTAGCTTCTTTGCCGGGTGCAGCGACAGCACTTTCAATATCGCTACGTTCAAGCTGCCCGATCAGCTGCTTTACATAAACCTCCGTTCCTCCGATAGGATCCGGATCAAATGCGTAAGCAACATGCAAAACTCTCACGCGGTTGCCTTTGAATGTATTTTCAAGCTAATGAACAATGATTTCTCCGTGTTTTTTTTAACATATCAGCATAGTCTGACACCATTTTAAATCGTTCACAAATTTCAACCTCACTTCAACCATCCTGAAAAATCTCGTCCGAGATGACGCGAAAGCAACTCAACATCCTCTCTGAAAACATTTACAAGCTTTCGCCGCAATTCTTCGCTTATTTCTTTAGTTGGGGAAAATGATGCTGTATTTGCTTTATGAAAAGAACTGAGCAACCCCGTCCCCCTCTTTATCCCTAACCGCTGTTTTGCTGCGCTAACCAAATCAAGTCCTCTTCTCAAAATACGGCTCTTGGGACGCGTAGCTTGGTTGTAAACAGAAAAATTGCTTCTTCCGTCGTAAGGAACATTCAAAAAATTTAAAACATGCTTATAGACCTTGAGCGGGTCGGATTTTAAGTCGTCCATAATCAAAAATAGCACTGACTTAGAATCAACTGTCTTTAATAAACGGTCAACTTGCTCTCCCAACTTGCAAATTTTCTCATAATTTAAAAATTGGATATCAACGGGGTAGCGGCCGCGCTCTCCGTTCATTTTTAGAAGTTCGCGCTTATTTCTTACCTGCCAAGCTTGTTCAAAATCTCTTATATGCTCCACTTCACCTCGAACTTCTTGTGCGTGCCAAGATGCCGCCATTTCCACAGGATTCCTGAGCATCACTATTAATTTAGCCTGAGGCTGAAATTCCATTAAATTCTTCACAGCGACATGAGAAAACAAATAAACTGAACTTGCCTCGCCAACAGCGAGATGCTTCTCTTCTGCTCCGCTAAATAGATATAAATATTGTTCCAATGAAAGAGCTTGTTCTGTCTTATGATCGGTATTAAAGAACCATGGTTCTTTAGGATCTGACATAAAAATCTGCGGATGTGTTCTCAGCCACTCCGCCATAGAAGTCGTCCCGCATTTGGGCGCACCAATAATAAAAAAGTTTGGTTTTTTCATATTCACTTGCTTAAAAAAGTTATCTCTAAATTACTGTTTTACCGTGACTTATCCGCATCATTTAATTTAAAATCAAGCAAGTCGCTGTATTTGTCAGCAACAACACTCCAACGATATTTTAGAGATGCGATTCGCCTCATTCTTTCACTAAACCCATCCAACTCTGAAGAATTCAGTGATCGCATCAACTGGTATAAATCAGCGGCGGATGAATAATATTTTGCTGAAAAATCAGTCACACTTTCATTATAATCTGCGCGATAAGCATATATGGGCCGCCCTAGCGCCATCGCCTCAATTAATGACGGATTCGTTCCTCCCGCACCGTGCCCATGAATATAAACGGCGCAATTAGAGCGAATCTGATCTAATTTTTCTTGTTCATAAATCGGGTCAAGCATATACACGCGATGATATCGAAGACATTGTCCTTTAAGATCGCGAGCAAACTGGTTTGAATCCCAATTTCCAATGATTACAAACGCCATCACATCCGCCCGTGTTAAAGCGTCCATAATCATGTGCACATTATTTTCCGGCTCAATGCGACAAACGGCGAGCGCATAGGGTTCTTTCAAAAATGGGTATTCCTTGAGAAGCTCCGTTGAAAGCGGTCTTTTGATGGCATGATCTGCTCCATAAGCAACCAGCTCTGCCTCTCTCTTATATGTTCTTTTAACATAATCTTGAATAATCGGATGATCTGCAATGACTGTATTAGAAAATACAACCGCCATCATTTCGGAAAACCGAAGATATCCCTTGGCAAAAATGGTCCATTTATCTCTTTTCCACTCCAAACCATCAATATTGACAATAATTTTCCCGCGGAACAAAAATCGCACCAGCGGTAAGAACACGCAGCCAGAAACCCCTAAAATCAGCATGACATCCGCATAAAAAAGAGCGTGAAGCATCGAAAAAAAATCATAAAAAATACTTTGCTTGCCATTTGAACCAAACGGCATGTAAACAAGCTTTGCATGATTATGCTGCGCCTGCTTTTTTTTATACTTTTTACTGCTGCAATAAACAGTAAAATCAACTGTTTCTCCGAGCATGCGTGTTAAATTTTCAGCAAGAGTTTCAAAACCACCGTAACTTGCAGGGATGCCGGCGGATCCGATAATCGCAACTTTTTTTCTTAGCATTAGTTCTAGTCTCAATTGCTATAAATTTTATAGAATAATTTTTTATTCAAACTTCAATAACTCCACTTGCTCTGTAAAGACTCTTCAATAGCTTTTCTGCCGACAGACGCCAATTAAATTCTTTTGCTCGTAAAATACCCACGCGCCTTTGACTTGCTAAAAGTTTTTCATCATTCAATAGCATATCAATTTTATTAGCTATTTCGGCTGGATCCTGCGGATTTGCATAGAGAGCAGCCTCGCCACATATTTCAGGCAAACATGATCCTTTAGAAACCACTATAGGCACGCCCGATGCCATTGCTTCAATCGCTGGCAATCCAAACCCTTCCGCGATCGAAACATAACAAAAAACTGTCGCTAAAGAAAAAACAAGCGGAAGATCATCATCATCAACAAAACCAGTGAAAATTATTCGCCTGTCTATGCCGAGAATTTTAATCAATTTATTTAAATTATCTGCTTTTCCCTCACGTTCTCCGGCTATAACAAGCGGAATGTTTTCATTCTTTATCATTGAAAGTGCTTTAAGAAGATTAGCTATATTTTTCCTCACGTTCAATCTCCCGACATACAGAATAAAACTTTGAGGAAGATCATATTTACTTGCAACCGCCCGCAATAACTCCTGTCGATGCATTTCTCGGGGCAAATATTTCTCACTGACCCCATGATAGATGACATCAATATT
>CAZSVD010000169.1:0-11140 GCA_964610145.1 uncultured bacterium
GGACTACTTGTTCGTTCTGCAAAAGAAGGGATATATCAAGCGCAGTTCAAAGGCGCGGGATATTGAAGTCGTTGACTATGCCGGGCTTGAAGTCAATGAAGGGGAAACGATTCGGCTTCCGATTATTGGGCAGGTTGCGGCGGGTGTTCCAATTTTAGCGGAAGAAAATTGGGAAGGGCATTTGCATGTAGATCGGAATGTCGCGCGCTCTAAAGACGCTTTTTTGCTGCGTGTGCGCGGAGACAGTATGGTAAATGCGCACATCCTAGATGGAGATTTGGTGGTTGTCCGTCAGCAAAAAAATTGTGAGAACGGAGAAATTGCGGTCTGTTTATTAGAAGATGAAGCGACAGTCAAAAGGTTTTACAAAAGGCGAGATCATATTGAGCTTAAACCGGAAAATGATCGGTTAAAGCCTATCGTGGTTAACCCGAATCAAAAGTTTGCAATTGTAGGGAAGGTTTGCGGGGTGATCCGCTCCCGTTTGTAAAAGATTATTAGGTTTGAAGGCGCAGTGGAACCAGCACCTCGTACGAGACGCTACCCCGAAGCTGGCCGTCTGATTCAGCGAAGCAAGGAGGGGCTGGAAGATGGATACTGCATTGTTGAAGAATTTAGGCGTGAATGAGCAGCTCATCCAAGCGATTCAAAAAAGCTACGGGGATAATTTAGAGGAGTTGGAAATTTTGCAAGACAAGTCGGACTTGAAATTGGTTCTGAGACGAACACATGAACCTGATTTCAAGCCGCATGTTGTGACAATTCACGATTTCTTTGAGAAGAAATCGTTTAGTCAGGTTGCGGAAGCGGAAGTTGAATATTGTGTCGAGAAGTATAAATGCCGAGATAAAATTTGTTTCTTCACGGGCGCTTCGCACGGAGAACCCAATGTCAGTATTAACGGAGAGAAGCTGATTTTTGGTGATGCGCTTTATAAGCTGCTCTATCATTTAGCGGAGCAAATGAAACAAACCCAAACAGGTTGGGTTTATATTCAGGATTTGCAGGAAGTAAAAATTATCCGTTCGGATGGGTATCAGCCCTTCAGCCGATTACGCGGCGCGGTGGCAGGGTATTTGCTCAAGAAAAATCCGAAGGAGTTTATTGAAGCAAATGGCCGCAAACAATATCGGCTTTCGGTTAATCCAAGCAATATTGAGTTTATAAGTAAGGAAAGCAAATGATTCAATTTTTGGTTTTGCTTAGTTTGGTGTTTTGGGGGTTGGCTTATTTCTTGGGCATTGATAAAGCCCTTCAAATTAGTCCGAAGGTCATGGATTATTGGTTTTTAGCTGGGGTTGCTTTGCTTGTTTTATCCTTTTTTACCAATTTTTTAGGCGGAATTCTTTTTTTGTTTAAACAAATTTCCCGTTTGTTTCGGCGCAAATCACCCTGATTTTGACCGCTTGTTCTGCCTGTTCCTTTTCGAGTTTGACGCGATTTAATTTCTGCTTTTCGGTTTCTAGCGCTCGGCTACGCAAATCATCATAAATAATTTAAAAAATCTGTTTTCTGCGAACAGATTTTTCCGCATAGCTTAAATTTTTTAAGACCCCTCATCCTTCAGTTGATTTTCTATGCCTTGCTAAAACCGAAATCCTTTGCGGAGGCGCGAAAAATTAAACCGCTAACCGTAAAGGAGCTAGACATGCAAAACAATAACTTAAACGATCAAACATCGGGGCCGGTGCAATTGCCGGTTGTTCGATTTAACGGGAAATCTTATTTTAAAGATTCGCGGCTAAAGCAATACCGCAATGTCATGAATCCTCATGACACTTTGGACTTTGATGTTTATACCGAAATCTTTGCCTATACCCGAGCACAAGCTCTGGAAGATGGCGTTCTTGCGGACATTACTCCGCTTGCGAAAGAGGCGGGGTTTATTTTTCCCGTTGCGGTGACGAGCCGAGTTTTTGATCTCCTCAATGACACGGCTCAGCCCGGGCAAAGTTTTGAAGGGCGGGCTTGGGATTTACTCACCGTACTTCGATTTGAAATCAAGAAGACGAAGCCCGGAGATATTATTCATTTTGCTCCTTACTTCAACACAAGGGAGAACCAAGATGTTGTTGCCCAAATGCTTTATGCAAAGTGCCATCCCGGAGATCATCTCGAGCCGGTGGTGACAGTCATGTTTCCTGATGAAGATTGATATGCCAACAGGCGGCAGAAATGCCGCCTGTTTTTGGAGGTGATTTTAGTTTGTTTTTCTTAACCTTTTAGGGGTTGATGATTCCGTTTTGTTTTCACTCTTTGAATTTTTAACGGGCGACTACGCAAATCATCCTAAATAATTTACAAAATCTTCTTCTGCGAAAGATTTGGACGCAGAGCTTAAATTTTTTAAGACCCTTCATCCTGTCAGTTGATTTTCTATGTCGCCCTGAACTCAAAGCCCTTTGGGATTGTGAAAAACAAAACTTCACATAACCAAAAGGGGTTAAAAATGAAAAACGAAAATAAAAATCAAACTCTCGCAACCATTCAGGAAACTTCGGAAGACCGGCTAAGAGAACTTCATGCAGATATGCTGGATGAAACTTATCCGCCGTTTAAATGCTGCGGGGTTGAATATGCGGCAAGCGCGACTCTCAGGCTCGTGGATGAGGTTTCTTACATTTTGAGTTTTAACGAATTTATCAGTCGTAATTGGATTGAGCATCCCTTTAAGGGAGGTTATTACATACCAAAACAAAATTGATTTACCGCTGGGTAGGTTTTTACAAACCTACCCAGTTTTTTGTAAGGAGACGAGAAATGAGGAATCCCCGTGATATGACACCCGAAGAGCGTTTGGCGCGGATCGGAGAGATTCTTTATAAGGGGATATGCCTTGTGGAAATGGAAAAGCGGAGCCGTCGAATTAATGCTTCAAATCAAGATGGTACTGAAAAGAAGGAATACACATTAACCGAGGTGGCAGAGTATTTAAGCGTATCAAAGAGGACAATTCAGCGTTGGGTTAGAAGAGGAAGGTTGCTTCCTGTTCGAAAGATGAATGGACATTTGGTTATCTCTTTAGAGCAGGTAAATTCTCTAAAAAGTATAATAACTTCAAAATTTGGTTAAGCTTGACTCTAGACCTAAGTCTAGAGTGTACAATATGTTTTCTATATGACTATTAAAACGAAACTTCAAATTGGAATGGTCGCCAAGAGTTCAGAAACATCGATTCATACTATTCGCTATTACGAAAAAATGGGATTGATTAAAAAACCGTCTCGAAGTGAAGGGGGGTTCCGAGTGTATTCTCCCGATGTTGTTGAGAGAATTTTGTTTATTAAAGAGGCGCAAACATTTGGTTTAACGCTAGCGGAAATTAAAAAAATGGTAGCGTGTGGTGATCGGGGACTGGAACCCTGTTGTGAGCTTGTGGCAAAAATATTCGAAAATAAAATTCAAGAGTTTGAGACGAAAATTAATGATCTGCAAAAAATGAAAAAACAACTCAAGCTTCGTCTGGCCAATTGGGCTAAAAGATAAAAAACGAATTGTTTTTTCAATAAATAAAAAGGGGAACACTTATCATGGATAAGATTAAAGTTTTATTTGTTTGTATTCATAATTCTGCCCGAAGTCAGATGGCAGAGGCTTTGCTTCAAAAGCTAGGTGGAGAAGTATTTGAAGTTGAAAGTGCAGGCCTAGAGCCCGGGATATTGAATCCTTTGGCCGTTGAAGTCATTAAAGAGATTGGAATTGATATTTCAGGAAAGAAAACTCAAAGTGTTTTTGAGCTGTTTAAAAGGGGGCGAACCTATCATTATGTTGTAGCTGTTTGTGATGGAGCGAATGCAGAACGATGCCCGATCTTTCCGGGTGCTGCGCAGAGGATCAACTGGAGCTTTGAAGATCCGTCTAAATTCCAAGGCTCATGGGAAGAGAAGCTCGAAAAGACACGGAAAGTAAGAAATACTATTGAAAAGACCGTTGAAGATTGGCTTGTAAGCATCAAGCAGACTGCGCTATGGAGGACTTGTGGAAAATAAGATTAAAGACGAAAAAAATGGCGGAAAGAATTTCTTCCAAGTGCTGATCGAGAAAATTGATAAAAAAATGGAAGAAAAATCAAAAAGCAAACCCTGCTGTGGCGGGGACAAAAAAGACGATACTAATTCAAGCTCATGCTGCAATTAGCAGTTGATAGGTTCATTTACTCGATACTGCGATTTAGCTCTGAGTCAAAGTTAGGCGGTGTAATCGATTTTTTTATCTATGATTCCGTTAAGATACTTATCCTTCTTTTCGGAATGATAGGTCTTATCGGTGTTTTAAGAACATACCTCCCGCAAGAAAAAATTCGTCAATGGCTTAGCACAAAAAGAAGCAGTTACTTTTACTCAGCTCTTTTCGGTGCTGTAACGCCTTTTTGCTCTTGTTCTTCGATTCCTATTTTCATCAGCTTTATTCAAGCTGGCGTTCCTCTTGGTGTGACCTTCACATTTTTAATTACTTCCCCTTTGATTAATGAATACCTTGTTGTTTTGATGGTTGGTTTCTTTGGAATAAAAGTTACAGCAACTTATGTGATTAGCGGAATGTTGATTGGAATAGTTAGCGGCATGGTGTTGGGCGCGATGAAATTAGAGAGATACCTTGTGGATGACTTGACCCCAGAAAGCACAGAGGGGGAAAAGTCTTTTCACGGCCGGATGTCAGAAAGAATACTTTTCGGTCTTAATGAAGCCAAGTCTATTGTCCGAAAAATCTGGCTTTGGGTGTTATTTGGTGTTGCTGTTGGCGCGGTTATCCATAACTATGTTCCGCAAGATGCGATTCAATCAATTATCGGGAAGGCGGGTATTTTTTCGGTTCCAATCGCAACGATCATTGGGGTTCCCATGTATGGCAGTTGCGCTGCGATTGTTCCGATCGCGGTTGTTTTGTTTCAAAAGGGTGTCCCGCTTGGGACGGCACTTGCGTTTATGATGGCGATTGTCGGGTTGAGTTTGCCCGAAGCCATCATGTTGAGAAGAGTTATGCGGTTACCTCTTATTGCTATTTTCTTTGGTATAACTACGCTTGGAATTATTTTTACTGGATATTTATTTAACTTTATTTTTTGACTCGTTAGCTCAATGAAAATCCAAACCTATGACAACGGCGACATATTTTGACTGAAAATTTGATTAAATTCTTTTTGTAAAGCATCCTGACTTCGCATTTGGCTTAATCTTCTCAAAGTGCGTTCGCTGACACGGGCTTTGAGTATTTTTTCACGCATAGGAATGGGAATACGCAAAAGCCCCATGAGTTGCGTGACTCTAACTCTTGATGTTCCTAGCTTCTTGGCTAACAAGGACTTATTAAGATTGGGATCAGCGAGGAGTATTTGTTCATATCGCAAAGCTCGTCTTAACGGGTTGATATAACGAGCTTTTTTAGGGACAGATTCAAAGATCCGTCTTTGATATGTTTGAAGCTCATGCGGGAAAAGAAACCGTCTTTCAGTCGGATGTTTTTTGTCGCAGATAAAGAATTCTAAGCACAAAATCTTCGTATTTCTATTACGAGGGTGGAGCATATGAAAAAGGCCGTAGGTATTCATACCTGCGGCTTTTTTATTTTCTTTTCGTGTGGGATCGCAGAGCTTAGAACATTTTCGCCGGCACGCTTCTCCCTCGACAAGCTCAGGACAAGTAAAAGTGTGGTCATGCGACCACTGGTCTTTGATTCACGGTATAGCCGTTAATCTAGCTTGTCGGGTTTAACCAGATTCCCGATCGAGCCGGGAATGACAGTCGGTTGTCGTCAGTCTTTTTACTTCTGATACAATAATTCCTTCGCGAAACGGTTCCAACAGAGAAGGATTTTGGAAATGTCCCGGTTTTACCCTGCGAATCCTCAGCTTTGGTCGATTATTCCCTACGGTATTTATACCGCGCTCGAGCTTGCTTTGCGCTGTCGCGTAGTTTTCAGCGAAGAAACTTTAAATCAACTCAAGAGTATTCCCCGCGGTTCGGGTTTGATTCTTGTCTCCAATCACGCGGATGAAATGGATATTCGCGTGTACATGGAGTTTGCGCGGAGAGCCGGAAGACGGTTTCAGTTTATGGTCAATGCCGAGGCCTTTGAAGAAATGCGCGGATTTGCCGGATTTTGGATGACGCGTGTGGGGTGTTTTTCGGTTGAGCGCGGGGCAAGTGATTCCCGGGCGCGCGAGCACGCGCTTGCCACGATTCAGCGCGCCAAAGAAGGGTTGGTTATGTTTCCCGAAGGAGAAATTTATTATCTGAGCGATCAGGTGCAGGATTTTAAAACGGGAGCGGTACGACTTGGTTTTGAAGCGCTTGAAATGATGCGGAAAAAAGATGCGCACGCTGCGGTTTATATTTTGCCCGTAAGTTTGAAGTACCGCTATGAAGAGCCGGTGGGGCTCGCGATCAAGCGCCGCCTTCAGGAGCTTGAAGATCAATTTCAAATTAAACCGCGAACCACCAAAATTCAGGAGCGGTTACAGGCGCTTGTTCAGCGCGTGATTGAGCGGCACCGGATGCAGGATCAGGCGCGGACCCTCGCGACGCATTGGGCGAAGTGGGGCGAAGATATTCGGACCTGGCGCGCTTCGGCTTTAACCAAGCTCGAGAAAAAATATATTCAAATTTGGATGCGGCCGGCACAGCAGCTCATGGATCGCGCGAACCGGCTTGCCGCTGAAATTCGTGACCGGATGCAGGCGGACCCGAAGCCTGAAGGTGAAAAGCTGGCAGAGCTTCGCAAAGATTTTGAGACGCTGAAGCGGACAGTTTGGTTTGCCGGATGGGCGCCGCAATATCACATGGAAAATCCTTCGGCGGAACGTCTTTCAGAAGGAATCATCAAGCTGGAGCGTGAAATTTTGGGCGTGAAGCGTCCACCCGCGATGGGGCGGCGTTCGGTTTTAATTCAGGCGGGCGAGCCGGTGGCGTTAGATCGATTTTTTGAAGATTATTCCAAAGCTCCGCAGGAAGTTTGCCGCAAGATGACGGATCATTTGCGCGCAACCATTCAATGTTTAATCGAAGAGAAGTCTCCGCCGCAAATTTCCCCCGAAGCGTTTGATCATTCGAGGCCCGAAATTGTGAATCGCTGCGTCGACAGTCAGGACGGGCAGAAAGTTTATTTTGATCATTATCGCCACCGGCATAAAAAGCTGGTGATTATCGCGCACGGATTTTTTAACAGTAAATCTTCCGTTTTGATTCAACAACTCGCGAAAGATTTGTTGAGCGACTATGATGTCGCGGTGCTTGATTTTCGCGGACATGGACAAAGTCCGGGTTTGTTTTATTGGACCACAAAAGAATATCTTGATTTGGAAGCTGTGATTGATTCCATGGCGGCTCAATATGAGGCGATAGGATTAATCGGATTTTCGTTGGGTGCCGCGACCAGCATTATTACGGCGTCGCGGTCGGATAAAATTCAAAGTCTCATCGCGATCAGCCCTCCCACGGAGTTTGAAAAAATCGAATATCATTTTTGGGAGCTCGATCCCGATCATGATATTTTTTACAACCTGGTCGGAGAGGGGCGCTATGGCAAAGGGGTTCGCCCCGGGCCATTTTGGTTGAAAAAAGATAAGCCGATTGTTTGTATCGAAAAAGTGAAGGCTCCCATTCTTTTCATTCACGGCACAAAAGATTGGCTGATTAAGCCGGCCCATTCGCAGCAGCTTTTTCAGGCGGCCTCTCAAAAGAAGAAGCTGGTTATGGTTGAAGGCGGACCGCATGCCGAATATTTGTTGCTTAAAAATAAAGAAGAAACTCTCGTACCGATTCGGAACTGGCTGAAAGAAACGCTGGGAGGGGTTTGAGAGTGATCTCCGGTGCCAACCCGGGCGCCAAAGGGAAAATGTTGTTGTATAATTCAGCAACGCCCTATTTGTTTGAAGCGAACTCAGCCTGAGAGGAAAACTTTATGGAAAAAGACCTTGGAAAAAGCTCAACGGGAATTCAGCCGAATGTTGCCGCGCTTTTAAGCTATGTTCTGGGAATTGTCACGGGCATTGTTTTCTTTTTGATCGAAAAAGAAAATAAATTTGTACGATTCCATGCGATGCAATCGATGCTTGCTTTCGGCAGTCTTTTTGTTCTTCAGGTTGTTATTCCGATCGTGCCTTTTATCGGCTGGATGCTTGTGCCGCTTGTGAGCTTACTGGGATTGGTTGTTTGGATTCTTTTGATGGTGAAGGCGTATCAGGGCGAAATGTTTAAGCTGCCCGTGATCGGCGATTTTGCCGAACAAAAAATCTAATCTGATTTTTTAACGAGAGAAAGCTTGCGCGAGCTAATAAAAGTGGCCGTAAAAATACCCATTTCAATCAGGGCTGTCGCCGCCGCCACTCCCGCGTAAGAGTAATAACCGATTCCAACCAGAATCAGCGGAACGCCGATCAGCGCGGCGAGAATATGGATTTTTGAGTAAAGCCGCGCCCTTCCGCAAATCAAAAGAAACTGAACGCGGAACGCGTTTGATCCCACAAACAAAACTCCGAGCAACAGAATTCGAAATGAAAGAATGGTTTCTTCGTAAGGGCGCCCGCACAAAACCCTGACGATAAAAGGCGCGAAAATAAATCCGAGCGGTAAACAAATCAAAGAAACGTTGATTGTGATGCGTTGAATCTTTTCCATGAACTCAAGCGCGCGTTCTTTGTTTTTTTGATAAATTTTGCTGAGCCGCGGAAAAAGCGCCTGAGAAAAGGGCACCAGCGGAAATGTTTGGAACAGGCCCGCGATTTTTTCGCCGGCCGCGTAAAATCCGGTAATCGTGTTGTTTAGGAAAAAACCCACGGCAAAAATACGTGTTGTTGTGTAAGCATTGATCGCAACAATCGACAGGAAAACATAAAAACCGGACATGAGCTCCTTTTTAATTTCAGAGAATGTCGGGAGCCGTACCGGAACCTTCACGATTCGTAAAACGAGATATTGTCCCCATAGACCGGTGGTGATAGAAACGGCGGATTGAATCAGAGGAACCAATAAATAATCCTGCGGCGATTTAATCAATACGAAAATCAATCCGGCGCTGAGCGCGCCGCCGAAAATATTCAAATCCGCGATGGGTTTCATTTTTTCAATGCCCTGAAAAAACCAATGCGGAAAAAGGGCGTTGCCGATAACCACGCCGAAAGAATAGACATAAACTTTCCAGTCGAGTTCAAATTTTGGGACAAAATGAATCGCAGTCATTAAAAGAAGCGCGCTGACAATAACAAGAATGACTTTGATGGTCATAACGGCGTAAAAAACCCGGTGCGCGGCATGCGGGTCCTGATGATGAACGGATATTTCTCGGGTTGCGGAAACGTTGAAGCCATAATCCGTCAAAATCATGAAATATTGAATAAAAGCCTGCGCGAAGGCCAATAAACCGAATTTATCGGGCCCAATGACCCGGAAAAGGTAGGGGAGCATCAGTATCGGCATCACATAGGTAATGACCTGCAAAGCCGATAGAAAGGCGAAATTATTAAGGACAGCCTGCCTTTCCTCAGGCTCGGCCATGCCATAGGTCTTTTGGATCTGAGAGATGATGTGGCGCATGGTCTATTTTCGGCAAAAAAAGTGATAATCTCGAGGAATCTTTTGGCCTTAAGTGGTACAATTTGTCCCCATATTTCCGGTTTACGCGTCAAGTCGGGCTTGTCGGCATGAGGAAAAACGCGTTACCGATTTTATCTAAACAAGTTTTAAAAGCGTATTTATAAATAGCAGAGAAAATTATGATCCAATTTCCAAAAGATTTTATTTGGGGTTCGGCGGCAGCGGCATATCAGGTTGAGGGCGGTAATTCCAATTCCGATTGGTGGCCGTGGGAGTTGAAAGTAGGCAAGGAACCTTCAGGCGCAGCTTGTAATCATTATCAGGTTTATGAACAGGATTTTGATCTCGCCAAAAGCATGAATCATAAGGCGCATCGCTTGTCGATTGAATGGGCGCGCATCGAACCCGAAGAAGGTAAATTTTCAGAAAAAGAACTCAAACATTACATCGATGTGATCTTGGCCCTGCGCGCGCGAGGCATTGAGCCGATGGTGACTTTGCATCATTTTACGAATCCGATTTGGCTGAGTGAAAAGGGCGGATGGGAAAATAAAAAAGTAGTCGCGCTTTTCCGCCGTTATTCCGAGTTTGTCGTGCGCGGACTCGCAAAGCACGTGCATTATTGGATCACGATCAATGAACCTACGATTTATATTTCTCACTCGTTCATTTTGGGGTGGTGGCCGCCGCAAAAAACTAGTTTTTTAAGCGCCTGGGCCGTTGAACGCAATATGATTCGCGGGCACATTGAAGCTTATCGCGCGATCAATAAAATTTACAGTGAGCAAAACATCGCGAAGCCTTCGATCAGCATTTCGCAGCATGTGACTTCGGTTGTGCCTTGCAACAAAAAATTACGGAACC
Source organism: uncultured bacterium (assembly GCA_964610145.1). Taxonomy (GTDB): domain Bacteria; phylum Omnitrophota; class Omnitrophia; order Omnitrophales; family Aquincolibacteriaceae; genus Multiplicimicrobium. The sequence continues at coordinate 10,395 of CAZSVD010000169.1, forward strand.
GTATTTCCGCGTGGTTCCGGAATTACTGGTTTAATTTGCGAATTTTGAACGCGCTCAAAAATGCCGGCACGCTTGATTTTATCGGCGTGAATTATTATTCGCGCCAGCTGGTTGATTTGAAAGACTGGTGCCCGAAAAAGTTTGTCATGGAATGCAGCGCGGGTCATCCTGATTTTCCTTCCGACAAAAACTTTTTAGGGTGGGTTATTTATCCGCAAGGGTTGCATGAATTGCTTTTGCAGCTCAGAAAATATGATATTCCCATCATGATCACCGAAAACGGAATTTGCGCGGCGGATGATAAGCAGCGCTGGGAATTTATTCAAATTCATCTCAGAACAATTCATGACGCGATGCAAAAGGGCGCGAAGGTTACGGGCTATTTGTATTGGTCGCTCCTGGATAACTTTGAATGGGCACATGGCTATGGCCCGCGCTTCGGGTTAATCGAGATGGATTACAAGACTCAAAAGCGCACCATCCGTGATAGTGCCAAGAAATTTGCCGAAGTTTGCAAGACAGGCATTCTCGAATAATTTTTGATTCAAAATTGATTTGGGCTCAAAATAAAATCCCCATTTTCTCAGACAGCTGCTCCTGCGGGCAGAACTCGAAAATGGGGATTTTATTTTGAATCATTACTGCCCGGGTGGGATGGAGGATTAAAGCGGAGAAGCTCGGCCTACTAAAAACATCTGTCGAAGTCTCATTATTTCTGCTTGCCGCAACAGACCGGTATCTCAACC
>CAZSVD010000170.1:0-1606 GCA_964610145.1 uncultured bacterium
CGCGATGTTTTGAATCACCCGATTTTTGATGGCGTGAGACATAAGCAGGATATGACCATGTTGGGACGGACGTATTCCACCGGACGTGAGCAAAATTTGGAAGACTGGCTTTTACATAAGCCGCGCAAAAATATTTTAAATCCCGAGCATCATTGGGCCATCTGGTATCCCTTGCGACGCAAACCTGAATTTGAAGTGTTGCCTCCCGCGGAGCAGGGTAAAATTCTGATGGAGCACGGTATTATCGGAATGGCTTATGGGCGAACCAATTTAGGGCATGATATTCGCCTGGCTTGTCACGGTTTGGATCGAAATGACCAGGAGTTTGTGATTGGCGTGGTCGGCAAGGAGCTTTTTCCGCTTTCTCATTTGATTCAACGCATGCGGCGCACGGTTCAAACTTCCCGCTACATTGAATCTCTCGGACCTTTTTTCGTCGGCCGGATTTTCTGGCAATCTCCGCTTTGATTTTCTCTGCTTGGTTTGTCCGGTAAAACTCCTGCACCCTTTAAAGGGCCAATTTTTACATTATTGTTTTATTTTTAAATAGTTCTGTCGATATCCCTAAGTATGAAAAAAGTTATTTGTTTTTACCTTGACCCGGGTTTTTGGCAGGCATTGTTGCGGGAATATTTTTATGATGTGGATGTTTTGGTCGAAAAGAAGGGCTCGCCACAAAATGCGGATTTAGTTTTTATTGAAGCTTCGTTTTGTCAAATGGGATTGGCGCAAAAAATCCGTGCCGCGAAAAATCTAAAGCCGAATTTGCGTGTTTTTGGTTTGGGCGATATGGGTAAAGAGAACGAGAGTTTATTTGATTGTATTTTTCGCGAACCCTGCGATCTGATGGAATTTACCAGGAAAATTTCTGATCGTTTAACTTTGCCGGAATCGGTTAATCTGCTGATCGCTGACGATGATGCCGAAATTTTAAAAATGGTGGGTGATTATTTTGAAGGAAGGCACGCTCCCGCCTTTGAAGTAAGGCGCATGGTCAATGGCCAGGAGGCGTTTGAAGCGGTTCAAAAAAAGCGTCCTGACACGATGATTTTGGATATGAAAATGCCTGTCATGAAAGGCAGTGAGCTTTATATTAAATTGCAAAAGCAGCGCGAAAAAATTCCCACGATTATTTTCTTTGACGCGATTTCAGCGGGAGAATTGGATTTGGTCAAGAAAGCGGGGGTTCCCGTCATTGTGGAGAAGGGGTACCGGGAAAGTTCTATGCCTTACTTGCTGGCGCTTGTCAAAAAATTAGTGTACTTTTCTTCATAAGATGATTTTTCGAATAAATAACTTTTGGGCGGCTGTTTTCTGTGTTTCTTTGCTTTTTTGTTCGGGAACGCAGGCTCAGGATTTTTCCGCCGATGACCGGATTTTTCTCGAAAAGATTCAACGGCGCGCGCTGGATTATTTTTTGAAAGAAGCCAGTTTGGAGAACGGTCTTGTGCGTGATCACGCTCCTAATCAGGCCGGCGCGGTCAACAATTCAACTGCGAGTATTGCCGCTTCGGGCTATGCCCTGAGCGCTTACGCCGTTGGTGTTGAGAAAGGCTGGATAACAAAGCTGGAGGGAATGAATCGGACAAAGAGAGCTTTGCGTTTT
>CAZSVD010000171.1:0-5542 GCA_964610145.1 uncultured bacterium
ATCTTCAAAGGTAACTTTGTTTTTCTTGCCCGCAAGCTGAGCGCGCGATTTACCGAATGAAAAAATCTTGCCGCCGCCCTGCTGCATTCCGCGATAAAGAAAAAACCAAATCAATCCAATAAAAATGAGCGCGGGAATCACATGCTGAAAAAAGTAACGCATGAAATAATTCGGCTGCACCACACGGAAATCACGAAGATTCTGACGCAAAAGCGTGATCAGCTCGGGATCCGAAGGCGGAATATCAACGCGGAAACTTTTTCCGTCGGCGGTTTTACAATGAACCGCGTCTTCCATCAATTGGCAGGACTGAAGCTCATGCGACTCGGGATTGGCGGCAAGGCGGCGATAAAAATCTGAATAACTGACCTTCTCGCCTTCGACACCCGGAACAACAAAAAATTGGAAAAAAGTATAAACCGCGAAAGGAATCAAAAGCAGAATGAACGTGCGTTTACGTTCCGGATCGGAGTTATTGGGTCTCTTCGGCCGGCGTCCCTGATTTTTTTTATCGTTATTATTGTCTGCCATAATTAATATTTTTCTCTGAGCTTTGAGCCGGAGCTTGCTCCGAACCTATAGTCGCAACCCGGAGATTTCTCCGGAGCAGTGGTCGAATGACCATATGATCACGCCCAACCGTATTCCTCAAATTTAGCTTTCCAAGGCCGGTTAGTGTATCACGCCCCCCCGAGCAAGGGCAAATGATCCTCATTAACTTTTTAGGGGACTTTTTTGAAGCAAAATAAGGCGGGCATTCCCGGATAATTCAACCCCTCTCGGAAGAGAAAGGCGAAAGACTTTATTTTTCAGGCTCTTTTGAATCAAAAGACCTGTTTCAAAAAGCAGCCCCGCGGCGGGATCCATCCTTTTCAGGGCTCCATCCAAAATGCGAAATTGCAAAGCGGGATGTAAACCGCGAAACAAAGACGCTTTCAAAATGACTTTTGCCGAAGAAGCGATAACAATGACTTTTTTGGCAGCTTCGCTTTCCTTCTCCGCAATAAAATCATTTTCGTCACGAATAATTTCAGGGATACGCGCCAACGCCGACAAAATCCGCGGATTCACCTTCTTGGCAAGATACGGCAAAACTTCCAAACGCAAACGATTGCGCAAAAAATCCGTCGCATGATTCGTTTCGTCATGACAAGACAAAAAATGATTTTCTTCTAAGAATTGAAGCAATTCCACCTTGGAAAAAGAAAGCAGAGGACGAACAACACGCATACGATCCATTACCATTTGATCACGAATGCCCAACAATCCGCGCAAGCCGGTCCCCTGACACACGCGCATTAACACAGTTTCAGCCTGATCATCCAAATGATGCGCAAAAAGAATTGCGCGCGCCTTGCTTTTTTTATAAGCCGTTTTAAAAAATGCGTAACGCCGCGCGCGCGCGGCTTCTTCGATTGAAAGTTTTTTTCGTTCTGACTTTCTCGACAAATTCGCGTGTCCGCAAAAAAAAGAAACCGCAAATCGCTTCGCCAGATTTTTAACAAACAACTCATCTCGTTTCGCCGTTCGGGGGCGCAACCCGTGATTGAAATGCACCAAGCCGATTTTTAAATCCGGAAAGCTGAGCCGAACGAGATGAAAAAGCGCGACCGAATCGGGACCACCCGAACACGCGATCAAAACGCGGTTATTCTTCTTAAAAAGATCTTTCCGTTCCGTTTGAGTCCGGAAACGAAAAAGCAGCGACTTTTGATAATAAGCAGAGTCTTTCATGAGCGCAGTATAACTAGCAGCCCAAGATTTTGCGACCAGCAAAATACCGTCATGCGACGAACGACGTGAGGAGCAAAGCTTTTATGGAATGTTGTCAAACCTGCAGGATAAAAAATGAGTTCTCCGCGAAGACGGAGCTGTTTGAATTTTTTATTATGCAGGTGTGACTGAATGGAATCATGACGGGGGGGAGGATTGAACTCCCGACACTGGGCTTATGAGTCCCATGCTCTACCAACTGAGCTACCCCGTCGCAAAAGAGCGCGTATTATAGTGAAACAGGCTTCGTCGGACAAGCCTCAAAAGAACCCGTTACGAAGTCACGGCCCCCATCGCGGCTGAAGATACCAATTTGGCATATTTCGCCATGACACCCTGAGTATAACGGGGCTTAGGTTGTTTCCACTTTTTGAGGCGTCTCTTCATCTCAGCCGCGGAGATTAAAACGTCGATTTTGTTTTTAGCAACATCCAGTCGAATGATATCGCCATTTTGAACTGCCGCAATCGGACCACCTACGGCCGCCTCGGGAGAAACGTGGCCGATCATGAACCCGCGAGTCGCGCCTGAAAAACGCCCGTCGGTTAACAGCGCAACATATTCGCCCAAGCCTTCGCCAGATATCGCCGCGGTCACCGCAAGCATTTCGCGCATACCGGGACCGCCGCGCGGGCCTTCGTAGCGAATGACAAGCACATCGCCTTTTTTAATTTTTTGATCTTTCACCGCTTTGAATGCATCTTCCTCGCAATTAAAAACTCGCGCCGGACCTTCATGAAAGGTTCTTTTATGTCCGGCTACTTTGATCACACAGCCCTCGGGAGAAAGATTGCCTTTCAAAATCACAAGCCCGCCCGTCGGCTTAATCGGGTCACTTAACGGACGAATCACCTGCTGATTCGGTAGCTCCTTCGCAAGCCTCGCCTCTTCGCTAATGGTTTTTCCGGACACCGTTATACAGTCTTTGTGTAAAAGACCCGCTTCAAGCAAACGATTCGTCACAACGCGAAAGCCGCCGGCACGATAAGTATCATTAGCAACGAATCTTCCGCCTGGTTTCAAATCTCCGAGCAACGGCGTCTTTTTGCTGATCTTATCAAACTCTTCAATCTTAAGCGAAATACCCATTTCATTCGCAAGCGCCATCAAATGCAAAACCGCATTCGTGGAACCGCCCGTCAAACAAACCGTGGCAATCGCGTTTTGAATCGATTTTTTTGTAATGATTTCAGACGGGCGCAGATTTTTTCTCAAAAGCTCCATCACAAGCCGTCCTGCTTCGTAACAAGCTTGATCTTTTTTTGCGTCCATGGCGGGAATCTCATTCGTCCCCATCGGCGAAATGCCCATCACGGCATAAGCCATCGCCATTGTGTTGGCCGTAAATTGTCCGCCGCAAGCACCGGCATTCGGACAAGCGGTGTTTTCAATTTGGCAAAGTTGTTTGAGATTAATTTGTCCCGCGGAAAATTTTCCCACCGCTTCAAAAACTTCCTGAACCGTAATATCTTTTCCTTCATGGTTGCCCGGATCAATCGTGCCGCCATAAATCATCAAAGAAGGCACATCCACGCGCGCAAGCGCCATCACCGTTCCCGGAATTGTTTTATCACAGCCGGAAAGTGCGATAATGCCGTCAAAATAATGTCCGCGCGCAACAAGCTCAATCGAATCCGCAACGATTTCACGGCTGATCAGCGAAGTTTTCATGCCTTCCGTGCCCATCGTGATTCCGTCAGAAATCGCGATGGTATTGTATTCAAGCGGAGTTCCGCCCGCGGCACGCACACCCTCTTTGACTTTTTCAGATAACCGGCGCAAATGGGAGTTACACGGCGTCGTTTCAATCCAGGTGTTTGCGATTCCGATTAACGGTTTTTGCAAATCTTCATCGGTTAATCCCAGCGCTTTCATCATCGCGCGCGCGGGAGCACGTGAAGGACCTTCGGTAATCGTTGCGCTTCTTTGATTTAATTTCATATATATAACTCCTGGTGCTTCGTAACCTGTCGCCCCAAAAGTTGGAGGGGACAAGCCCTAGTAAGAAAGAGGGATTATACCCGCGTTTCGGAGGAACATCAAACATCGAATAAGCTATCTAAAAGACAATACCAACACGACCTGAATAAAAATCAGACAAAGAGAAATCTTCGAAACACAAACAGAAAAACGGCCCTTTTCTGCGCACTTTCTCCATTTTTGTGATAAAATACTGCAATGATAACCAAAGCAAAGCCCGCCCAAGCTAAAGCATCGCCAGCAAAAACGCAAAAGTTCGACGCGTTTATCTTTGATATTGATAATGTATTGATTGATACACGCCGTTCTTATCTCGAAAGCATCATTAAGACGGTGGAAGTCTATCTCAGCTACGGGCAAATTCCCTACTTCAGCGCCGGCAAAGGAAAGTTTCATAAACCCCTGCTGACTCTGGCTGACATCGAAGAATTTAAACTCCTCGGCGGATTTAACGATGACTGGGATTGCACTTACGGACTTTTGATTTATCTTCTCTCTTTGCCAGTTAAAAAGCGCACTCTTGATGATTTGCGGGACAAGGTTGCTATTGCTTCTTTTGTTAAAAAGGTCAAAAAACGCCCCCTCGGCACCGCGGGCATCACCGAAATGCTTGGATCTCATCCCGGCGTCAAAATTGAACGCATCGGTCGTATTTTTCAGGAAATCTATCTCGGGAAAGGCCTTTTCGCTCAAACCGAAAAGACGCGCCCGATTTTCTGGAAAAAACGCGGCCTGATGGATCGCGAAAAAATTGTTTTTCGTCCGCAATTGCTTGAAAAACTGAAAGAGTCAGGGCTTCAACTCGGTATCGCCACAGGCCGTCCGCGCTTTGAAGCCATTTACGCTTTGCGCAAATTTGAAATTTTGGATTATTTTGACGCTATCACCACCATGGGCGAAGTCAAAGCCGCGGAACAAATTCAAAAAAAATCTTTACGCAAACCGCATCCATTTTCTTTGCTTGAGACCGCCAAACAAATCGGCATCAAGAAAAAGTTTTTGTATATCGGAGATTTACCCGATGACGTCAACGCAGCGAACGCGGCGAAAAAAGAAATTAATATTCAGTCCGCGGGCTTCCCTCTTTTTGCGGCAAATCCTTTTCACGCGAATCAGGAACTCAAAAAAGCAAACGCGGATTTTCTGATTCAGCATCCGCACGATCTTCTTAAGCTCGCCGGAGCTTAACTCCGTTGCGTTAAGGCTTAGTCCTCAGAGCCGGACGGCTTCGCATTCAAGTCCGGCGCTCAAATGCTGAAAATAAAAAAAGCCGAGCCTTTCGGCCTGGCTTTTTAGAAATGAATTTTAAAACTTAACGGTGATTTGTCCGTCTTGTTTTGCGCCCTCCACGACATAAACCAAAAACCGTACGCGGCTCAAGTCAATTCCGCTGAGAGGCCACAAAGGAATTTGCCAAATTTGGGCGGTCGTGGTGATTCCTCCCAAACGAACAAAGGCTTTATTGCCGTCCGCGTCTTCGATTTCAATTTTCATGGCTGAATAATTTCCCTGAACGGAAAGATTCAGTGTTTGTAAACCGCTCAAATTCACAGTCTCTGCCGCAGGAGTTGAAAAATCATCGTAGCTGACGGCCACTCCGCCCCAAGGCTGTCCGCCGGTAATATTTACGGTTACACCGGATGTCGCGGGCTGGCCTGAAACCGGCGACGGATTGTACGCGCCTCCCACTGTGAAACCTGTCAACGGAGCCGGATTATGCCCAACAAATGTATCGGGGTTGATCGCGGGATTGGGCGCAAAGGCTAATCCAGTGTACGGATTTTTTCCC
>CAZSVD010000172.1:0-2536 GCA_964610145.1 uncultured bacterium
TTTTTTGCCGTGATCTTCAAGGGTTTTTAAACCCAAAAATTTCCCGATACCATACTTGGAATGAACAACATAGTCGCCGCGCTCCAAATCTTTGGCGCGAAAAACGGGTTCAAATAAAGCGAATTGCTCTTCCAGTTTTTCCAATTTTTTTTGAAAAAAATCGGAAACAGGCAGCAAAAACACTTCATCAAAGACTGTGAGATTGCGGCCATCAGAGAGAGTGAAATCGCGGATATTCGCAACAACATCATCAATGATTCTTAAACGGACGGGTAAACGGTAAGAAACGGGAAAAATATCAAAAGCAGCTCCACGCATAGCATATTGACCGGGCGCGGAAACGGCGGAAACAGGCTGATAATGCAGTGCTCCGAGCTTTTGTTCCAGCTCTTCAACGCGAATTTTATCTCCCGCTTGTAAACGATGGACTTCCATACTGTTAACTTAACAGAAAAGAAAATTTAGTAAATCGGGGAAATACGAGGCTTTGATGCGCACGCGCCGGTTGTAATTTGGCGGAACAGAATATAATTATGCGCGAGTACCGGTTGCGCTTTGGCGCAGAGGTAAAATATGCAACGCCATACGGCGAACAGCTTCTTCAATATCTTTTTCAGAGGTCGCGTAGCTTACACGAATATGTTTACTGCTGCCGAACGGTTCACCCGGAACCACAGCTAAATGCGCTTTTTCGAGCAGCAAATCAGCAAGCTGTAATCCGGTCATACCGGTTTCGGTAATATTGATAAAAAGATAAAAAGCCCCTTCGGGACGGAACGGTTTAAGCGACGGAATTGCTTTAAGCAAATTGATAAAAAGATCACGGCGTTTTTCATAAACCGCACACATTTTTTTTGCTTCCGCGTCTCCCAAATCAAGCGCGGTAATACCCCCCGCCTGCGCGAATGAATTGGGATTCGACGTCGAATGACTTTGAAAGCTCGCAACAGCCTTTGCCAAGGCTTTGTCAGGAATACCGGCATAACCCAACCGCCACCCCGTCATCGCATAAGCCTTACTGTGTCCGTTAACGACAATGGTACGCGCGGCGATTTCAGAGTCTAATGACGCGATTGAAACCGCTTTTATTCCGCCGAAAACTAATTTCTCATAAATTTCATCACTCAAAATCTGTACATGCGGATTTTTCTTTAAAACCGGAATTAAGGCGCGCAATTCAGTCTCAGAATAAACTGCCCCCGTTGGATTCGACGGCGAATTTAAAATCAAAAGTTTGGATTGCGGTGTAATTGCTTTTTCAAGCATTGCGGGCGTCATTTTGAAACCCGTGGCTTCCGTAGTTTCAACCAAAACACTTTTTCCGCCGCACAAAATCGCCATTTCAGGGTAGCTGAGCCAAAAAGGTGAAGGAATAATCACTTCATCGCCGGGATTCAGTAAAGCGTAGAAAACATTAAAGATCACATGCTTCGCGCCACAACCGACAACCACTTGCTCGGGTTCAAAGGTTAAACCTTGATCGCGTTTAAATTTACGCATCACGGCCTGTTTGATTTCAGGCGTTCCTGTTTCGGGCGTATATTTGGTTACTCCTTTTTGGAGTGCCTGAATAGCTGAATCTTTGATAAATTGCGGGGTGTCAAAGTCGGGTTCACCGGCACTTAGGGAAATAACATCAAGCCCCTGCGCACGCATGGCTTTTGCTTTGGCGGCAATGCCCAAAGTCAGTGAGGGTTTAACGGCTAAAACACGGTCTGAAAGCTTGATTGGATTGGCCATTTGTAAACCTAATGCCGGCTAGGCACGAAATTAATTTAATTCCGGGCTTCCTGAACAAAGCCCGGAATCAAACTAAAAAGATTTATTGTTCGCGCTTAAAGAACTTTCTCAAGTTACCGACAAAACCCTTTTTCTTTTCGGGGTCTTTTTCTTCGGTCTTCTTTTCAACTTGAGCTTCTTCTGCTTTTTTAGATTTCTTTGTTTCGGTAACAACTTCAGCTGCAACTTCTTTCTTAGCAGCTGCTTTCTTCGCTTTCTTTTTGTACACAGGAGTGTCAAAAACCTCTGTGAACTCAAGCAAAGCACGCTGAGCATTGTCGCCGGTACGTACGGTCGTTTTGAGAACGCGGGTATAGCCGCCCTTGCGTTCCGTAAACTTAGGCAGCACTTGATTAATCAACTGCTCCGCAGTGCGCGCACAGCCTACTTTTGAGATAATTAAACGGCGAGCATGGAGTCCGCCACGCTTTCCAAGCGTGATTAAACCATCCACGAATGCGCTTGCTTCGCGCGCACGCGCATAAGTCGTCACAATGCTCTTATGGTGAATAAGACTTTTCGCCAAATTACGCAAAAGCGCGGTGCGATGATCCGTTGTTACGCCTAATTTTCTTCTCATTTTTCTGTGACGCATGACATTAACCTTTTATTTTTAACTTCTGCTTCGCGTTGAGCGAAACGCAGAACTTCTCTTTAAATTAACTTGCGGACGCGGTCTCAGCGCTTACGGTCGCAGCTTCCGTTGAAGTCTTGCCTGCAAGGCGCGCATCGACATCCATACCAAGCGAAAGATTCA
>CAZSVD010000173.1:0-10860 GCA_964610145.1 uncultured bacterium
GCAGAAAATACTGGAAACTGGTCGTAACCGAAATGCGGTCTTTGAAACGCCGTGAAAGCGCGAGACCAAAATCGGCATCCCATGATCCGCTGCCGGGCTGTTCTTCGATTTCAAATTTATCGCCGTTTTCCTTTTTCTTCGATGTCACACCGGTCGGAAATTTAATTCCGGAAATAAGCGCCGCTTCGACACCTTTTTTCCAAAACCGGTATTTGGTTCCGAAACGCATATCGCTGAACCCTGTGGCACGATCCTGCGTTCCGAGACGGCTATGCGATTCAATATCGGTCGATTTCTTGGACGCAATCGGCGTATCTAAATCAATTTGAAAATCATCCGTCACGCCGTAAGCGAGATCCATATGATAGAACTCTTCATGATCTTTGCCGTGCACATGATGCCCCTGATGATGCAAGGCATGTGCCGTGGAGGGATCCAGCTTGTAATAAGCTTGTTGATTGAATACAAATCCCGCCGCTGCGTGATTTTTGCCTAACGTGGAAGCGGTCGGGGAATTGATCATGGCACCGCTTGAAATCCCCTCGCCTGTGTCGGAATTAGGATCAAAAGAAACATGACTCGAACACGGCAAAGCCGTTCCCGAAACAACAAAAACAAATAAAACTAAAAAAGATAATAAACGCACAGAGATCTCCTTGATTAAAAATTTTTCGCGCGGCTAAACGCGCAAAAGGATTAAGTCAAAATCAGAAGGAGAAAGCGATCGGAGGCCGGTCGTGAGGAAAGAGAGAGTTCCCGTTTAAAGGAACCGCAGCGTGAGAAGCTAAAAAGCCGGAAATGGCCGCGTTTGAAAGCGCAGGGGCTTCGGGAAAATCAAACGGATGAGCCGCGGGCGCAAAGCCGGAATGTAAAAGCAAAGGGTTCGATGCTTGTTTGGTCCAGGTCTGCGAAGACGAAGAAGTGTCCGCCGCTTTTTCAATCGCAGTGCCGCTCCAGCAAATACCGCGGGACAAAGTCCGAACATCCGGCGCACGAATACCGGAAAACACCAAAAGCAAAATGGAAATCAGGGCAAAAGTCTTTTTCATCAGACGGGCATTCTACAGTCCACGCACATCAATCGCAAGCGCATCGAGCTGTTCTTTGCTTTGCGAGTCATACGCCCCGCGAATTTGTCCTGCCCCGTCGATCAAAAAAAATCGCGTGCTGTGTAAATTGGGACTGTCGGACTGCGTAACCATGAGCGCGGATGCGACGCGCTGCAGTTCGGTTTTTTCTCCGGTTAAGTAAGACCAATTCGCGGGACCGATACCGCGTTTTAGATATTCTGCCAACACCTCGGGCTGATCACGCTCAGGATCGGAGGTAAAAGAAACAAATTTGAGACCGGGATGAGTTTTGGAAAGTTTCGCCAGTTTGAGGACCATGAGCGGGCATTGATCGGGACAATGCGTAAACATAAACGCGGCAACCCAGGGTTTTCCGATCAACGACCTAACATCAAACGGAGCTCCGTTCGTATCGGTCAGCTTAAACTCGGGAACCGCGCCATACACGGGCAGCGTCACGGTCTCTTTGGCTTGTTTGATAAAATAAATTCCCGCAAACAAACTGAGCACAAGCACGGGAATCACCGCGACGGAAAGTATTTTCGAAAATGAGATTTTCATCGATTTGATTTTAACAGCATTTTCCCGCGGCGCAATCGGGACATTTTTCACAACCGCCCTTGCAGCACGCATCGCAGGAACCTTTGCAGCAAGTCGCGCAGGCTTCGCCGCTTGTGTGACGCGCGCATTTAACTGTCGAAGCGCAGCTGATTGCCAAAAAAGGAACAGCTGTTAAAATTAAGAAAGCCAAAATGCGGTTGCGGTTATGCCGCAGAGCTAAATAAAACAGTTTCATATCTTCTCCTTGGGTTCGAGACGAACATTTCGAAGGCGCAGTGCGTTAACAACGACAGAGACATCACTCAAAGCCATCGCGGCGCCGGCAAACACCGGACTTAAAAGAATTCCGAAAAAAGGATACAAAATTCCGGCTGCGACGGGAATGCCGAGTAAATTATAAAAAAACGCGAAAAATAAATTTTGGCGAATGTTACTCATCACCGCGACGCTCAATTTGCGCGCTTTTAAAATTCCGCGCAAATCTCCTTTCAAGAGCGTGATTCCCGCGCTTTGCATAGCCACATCGGTGCCGTTACCCATCGCGATTCCGACATCGGCGGACGCGAGCGCGGGCGCGTCATTCACACCATCTCCGGCCATGACCACACAATGCCCCGCACGCTGAAGCTCTTTGACGAAAGAAGCTTTCCCTTCCGGTAAAACTCCGGCCCGGACGTCGCTGATACCCAATTTACGCGCAACGGCCATCGCAGTGGTTGCGTTGTCCCCCGTGACCATCATGATTTTGAGACCCAGTTTTTGAATTTCCCGGACCCATTCCGCCGTTGAATTTTTAATCGGATCCGCTATTCCCAAAAGCCCCGCGGCTTTCTTTTCAACCGCCACAAACACAACCGTTTGTCCCTGTTCGCGCAAAGCTTCAGCGGCCGGCGCTAACCCCGATAAATTGACGCTTTGTTTTTCCATCCAGGCCTGACTGCCCAATAAAATTGCTTTGCCATTCCACTCGCCCTGAATTCCCTGACCGCTCACGGATTTAAAATTCCGGATTTCAAGAGCGGAAATATTTTTAGACCCGGCATAATTTAAAACCGCGTGAGCCAAAGGATGTTCGCTTGATTTTTCAAGGCCGGCGGCAAGTTCCAAAAATGTTTTTTCAGAAAACCCGGCGGCGAGTTCAATCGCCACCACCGCGGGTCTGCCTTCGGTTAAGGTTCCGGTTTTATCGACGACGAGCGCATCCGCTTTTCGTAAAAGCTCGAGAGCTTCCGCGTCTTTAATCAAAACTCCCGACAAAGCGCCGCGTCCCACGCCGACCATAATCGACATCGGCGTCGCAAGCCCAAGAGCGCAAGGGCAAGCAATCACCAAAACCGCGACGGCGTTTAAAAGAGCGTGTGCCCATCTGGGCTCAGGTCCCCAAACCATCCAGGCTCCGAAAGAGACCGCCGCCACAACAATCACAGCCGGAACAAAGTAAGCTGAAACCGTATCGGCTAATTTCTGAACCGGCGCGCGGCTATGCTGAGCCTCCGCAACTTGTTTGACAATTTGCGCCAGCAACGTTTCACTGCCCACGCGTTCAGCCGCAATCACAAAAGCTCCGCTGCCGTTTAAAGTTCCGCCCGTCACGGAATCACCCACGTTTTTTTCAACCGGCATGGATTCACCCGTGACCATCGATTCATCCACCGCCCCCAACCCGCTTTCAATCACACCATCCACGGGAATTTTTTCTCCCGGACGAACCCGCAAACGATCGCCATGCTGTATCAGCTCAACCGCAATATCGCTCTCACTGCCGTCCGTGAAAATTTTTCGCGCGGTTTTAGGCGCAAGATCAAGCAAAGCACGAATTGCCGCGCCCGTTTGATGATGCGCGCGCATTTCAAGTACTTGTCCCAAAAGAACAAAGACGGTAATCAGCGCCGCGGATTCAAAATAAACCGGAGGTAATGCTTGTCCTGAAGATAAGGCCTGCTGAAAAAATCCGGGGAAGAATAACGCCGCAGCGCTGTAAAAATAAGCGGCTCCGACGCCGAGCGCAATCAAAGAAAACATGTTGAGGCTTTTGTGAATGACCGAATCCCACGCGCGTTTGAATAAAAAACCGCCCGTCCAAAAAACCACCGGTGTCGCGAAAGCAAACTGAACCATGCGCGAGGTAACGCCGGCCGACTCATGTCCGCGCATCATTTCAAGCATGTCTAAAACAATCACCGGCATCGCAAGAAACAACGCGATCCGGAAGCGAACGCGCATGGTATCGTAATGACCGTGATCATCATGGCCGGAGGGAATTCCGCGAGGCTCCAAATCCATTCCGCATTTCGGACAAATTCCCGGAGTCTTTTGAACCACTTCCGGATGCATGGGACAAAAATATTCCGCCGCATTCTTCACGGCTAAAACCGGCTCTGCTTTTTCTTCTTTATGACCGCAGCACTGACTCATGGATTCCTTTAAATTAAACTCGCTTTATTTTACCATTTTGAAAAATGCTTTCGCCTGTCTTCCTTTCCAAATCATATAAAGCACGGGATAGATCAAAAGCTCCAAAAGAAACGAGGATGCCAGCCCGCCGATCATCGGCGCGGCAATGCGGCGCATCATATCCGCGCCCGCCCCGTTCGACCACAAAATCGGCAATAATCCCGCCATCGCGGCAATCACCGTCATCATTTTGGGACGAACGCGTTTGACCGCGCCGTGAATCACCGACTCGCGCAAATCATGCTCATTTTTCATGCGTCCTTCGCGCACCGCTTCGTCATAAGCCAAATCAAGATAAAGCAGCATAAAAACACCGGTTTCGGCATCCAGCCCCATCAAAGCGATCATGCCCACCCAAACGGCGATGGAAAGATGATATCCGAGCAAATACAAAATCCACACCGCGCCGATCAGTGAAAAAGGCACGGCCAATAAAACAATTGCCGTTTTTGCGGCGGACTTCGTATTCATGTACAGCAGAAGCGCGATGATAAAAAGCGTCAGAGGAATCACAAATTGAAGACGCTTTTTGACGCGTTGCATATTTTCATACTGTCCGCTCCAGGCCAATTGATACCCCACGGGCAAATGCACTGACCCCGAAACTTTTTTCTTGGCTTCGTTAACATAGCTGCCCACGTCACGGCCCGCGATATCAACGTAAACATAACCGGCCAACATTCCGTTTTCATCGCGAATCATGGCGGGACCTTCCTGCGTCACAATCTCCGCGATTTCAGAAATGGGAATCGCCGCGCCCTTAGGCGTCATCACTCTGACGCGCCCGAGAACCGCAAGGTCCGAGCGGAAATCACGCGCAAGCCGCACATTTACGGAATAACGCGCGCGGCCGTCCGGCAAAGTCATCACTTCTTCCCCGCCGATTGCCGAAGAAACGATCGCTTCCGCGTCATCAACCGAAAGGCCGTACCGCGCCAAAGCTTCACGTTTGAGATTAAAATCTACGAAATATCCGCCGGTGACACGTTCGGAAAAAGCATTGCGCGTGCCGGAAATTGTTTTGATTTGCCGCTCAACCTGCTCGCCGATTTGCTGAATCACCTTTAAGTCGGGCCCTAAAATTTTAATACCCACCGGTGTACGAATTCCCGTGGAGAGCATATCAATGCGGTTTTTGATCGGCATAGTCCAAATATTAGGAATACCCGGCAGCTGAAGAGACTTATCCATTTCATTGGTGAGCTCATCCATGGTCATTGCGCGCTCAGGATGAATTTTTTTAAGTAAGCTTTGAACCGGAGCGGGAATCCAGCGTGCGTACTCCGCGGGTTTGCGGCGCCACTGCGATTGCGGCTTTAACATCACCGTTGTTTCCATCATGGAAAGAGGCGCGGGATCAGTGGAAGTTTCCGCGCGGCCGGCTTTACCGAAAACATGTTCCACTTCCGGAAATTTCATGAGAACACGATTTTGAATATTCAACACGCGCCGTGCCTCAGTCACGGACATACCCGGAAGTGCTGTGGGCATATAAAGCAGCGTGCCTTCATTAAGCGGCGGCATAAATTCATTGCCCAATTTAAAATAAACCGGAACCGTCACAGCCATGAGAAGGATCGCGGCCAAAATTGTCGTTTTACGATAACGCAGCACCCAGCGCGCGACGGGCTCATACAAGGCAAATAAAATGCGGCTGACCGGATGTTTTTCTTCGGGATAATATTTGCCCACAAAAACTCCGGTAAAAAACCGCGCCAGCCAACGCGGCTTAAACTGAAACGCCTCCATGCGCGTAAAGAGCATGCGCATCGCAGGGTCTAGCGTAACCGCCAAGATAGCGGCAATCACCATGGCAAAATTTTTACCGTAAGCCAAAGGTTTAAATAATCTTCCTTCTTGATCCACCAGCGTAAAAATCGGAACAAATGCCGCGGCGATCACGAGCAATGAAAAAAAGACCGCGGGCCCGACTTCCTTCAGCGCGGCAAGGCGGATCTCGTGATAATCACCTTGGCGTCCGCCGGCTTCCCATAACTGCAATTTTTTATACGCGTTTTCGACTTCCACAATCGCGCCATCCACCAGCACACCGATAGAAATCGCGATTCCGGCAAGCGACATAATGTTGCTGGTCAGCCCCATCGCGGTCATCGGCAAAAAGGCCAAGAGTACCGAAACCGGAATCGTTATGATCGGAATAATCGCGGAAGGAATATGCCAAAGAAAAATCAGAATAACAAAACTCACGATCAGCATTTCTTCTTTAAGAGTATGCTTAAGCGTGTCAATCGCACGGCGAATTAAATCGGAGCGGTCATAAACCTCAACGATATGCACTCCCTCAGGAAGCGAGCTTTTGAGTTCCGCGATTTTCTTTTTGACGCGATCAATCACGCGCAGCGCATTCTCACCGTGACGCATGACAATAATACCGCCCACAGAATCTCCTTTTCCGTCAAGCTCCGTGGCGCCCCGCGTCATTTCAGGCCCCCATTCAACATGCGCCACATCGCGCACAAGCACCGCCGCGCCGGTTGCGGAGCTCGCGCGCAGCACCGCGCCGCCGATATCTTCCGGAGTTTTAGCGTAACCCCGGGCACGAATCATAAATTCAAAACCATTCACATCAAGCAGGCGTCCGCCCACATCGTTGCTCGCGGATTTAACCGCGCGCACAACATCCGTAATCGACAAGTTATACGCCAATAACTTATCGGGGTCCGCGTTGACTTGCAGCTGTTTGACAAAACCACCCACGGCGGCAACCTCGGAAACACCCGGAACTGATTGCAGCGCATACCGCAAATACCAGTCTTGAAGCGAACGCAACTCGGTCAATGCATGTTTTCCGCTGTCATCTGTAAGCGCATACTGATAAACCCAGCACACGCTCGTGGCATCCGGACCTAGCTCCGTCTTCACGCCCTGCGGTAACCGCGGCTGAATCTTGCTCAAATATTCAAGCACACGGCTGCGCGCCCAATAAAGATCCGTTCCGTCTTCAAAAATCACATAAACATAAGAGTATCCAAAATCAGAAAATCCGCGAACCGCTTTGACTTTGGGCGTTCCCAAAAGCGCGGTTACAATCGGATAAGTCACCTGATCTTCGACCAAATCAGGACTCCGGTCCCATTGCGAATAAACAATCACCTGCGTATCCGAAAGATCCGGAATCGCATCAAGGGGCATATGTTTCATCGCCTGCCAAGCGCCGAGAAGCGAGGCGAATGTGACGATCAAAACCAGATATTTATTCTTTGCCGAAAACTCAATGATACTTTTAATCATGGCCGGCCTCATTACGGGCGGATTGAAACCGTGACTCGGAATCTAAAAGAAAATTCGCAAGAGTCACTACTTTTTCGGAAGGTTTCAAACCCGAAAGGATTTCAATTTCATTTCCCGCCGCAATTCCCGTTTCAACATGCCGCGGAACATACACGCCGGCAGACTTTTCTATAAAAACATAAGCCTGCTTTCCGGGATTGAGTACCGCCGTATTCGGAACACTGAGCCGTTCACCCAAATCCAATTCCATTTCCACATTCACGAAAAGCCCCGGCTTCATCCACTCATGTCCGGTTTGCGCTTCGATGCGGACACCCAAAGTCTGCGTCTCCGTATCCACCACGGAATCCACCGATTTCACAATCCCTTCGATCTCATGTCCCAAAAAAGCCGGAGAAGAAAGCTTTGCCTTTTGACCCAGCTTCAGATGAATCGCGTCCGCCGCGTTCAACCGCGCATCCACATAAGCTCCGTTCGCCGCAACAATCAAATGCGCCGGAATAAAACTTGTGGGATCCTCGAGACTTTCCTCCGCCTTCTTAAAAACATCATCGCTGATTCCAAGCCGCCCAAGCTGAATGCGTAAATTTCTTGCCGTCACGCGCGATTGATTAATCAGATCCGGAGTGGGTTTTTTAACGCGCTGTTCCACTTGAATCGCGTCGCGATAAGCCGTCAGCATTTCATAAATCTGATGATTGTGAAAAACCGTGCCTGTCACCCGCAGCGGCAAAATAAGACTTTCTACTTTTGATTCGGTTGTCCGAATACCGATCAGCTGAATCTTTTCGGCATCAAGACGCACAGTCGCGTGGCCATCAACATCGGAATCAGGCAACATTTCATTTTCCGACTCATAAACGGGAATATAATCCATGCCCATTTCATCTTTGGCGGGAACGGGAGAGCTCACATCCGGTCGCATGGGATGGCGATAGAACGCCACCTTTTTTTGTTTCTGCGTTTCTGATACGGCGGATTGATTCGTTTTTTCGACACGATTCAGGCGCATTCCGCAAATAGGACAATTACCGGGATGATCCTGGATAATTTGAGGATGCATCGGACACTGATAGAGTGCATGCTCTCCCGCTGAAATCAACGATGCCGCGCGCGGAGCTAAATTCACCCACGCCAAACTCGCCGCGATAAGAACAACCAGAATTAAAATAATTTTTTTCACAACTTTTCCTCAATCAAAATGAACAAAAACGGAGAGACATTCCCCGTTTCGGGAAAAGCGGAAATTAAATCAGAAACGCGTGATGGGCCAGATAAAAAGGCGGAGGAGAAGAATCAAAAAAAGACTTTTCGAAAAAGCGCGTCAAAAGCGCGGAAGGCGCACGACTTTGAACAGGCTCAACAGACAGACTGATGGCAACCGCATCCGCGGGCTGGAACTTAACGATCGAACTTTCAAACTGATCCGTATTAAAACGAGGCGCGCAATCTTTTGCTTTTGCACCGTGATGATGCGGACAGTTCGAAGGCATTGCCTGGGCTGATGCAGGTTTCGCGGAAAAAGCAGGCTGGCAATAGCAATTGCTCAATAGAGAGAGGGCAAAAACCCACGCCATGAAGAAACTTGTTGTCGTAACGAACTTCTTAAGCATACTAATAGTCTATACGGCTTTTGAGCTGTTTTCTAGAGCCGCATCATAGGTCTTTTGTTTAATAAGCTATATCTCTTGGAGCAGGCATGGGTTACAAAAAAGAAGCTGAATTATTGCAAACTCTGAAATGGCGCTATGCGGTAAAACAATTTGATGCATCGCGCAAAATTCCCGCTGAAACGTGGCAGGCGCTTGAACAATCGCTCGTGCTCACTCCCTCTTCTTACGGATTGCAGCCTTGGAAATTTTTGATTATTACCAATCAGGATTTGCGCGAGAAACTCGTCCCCCACGCCTGGAATCAAAGGCAGGTCGCGGATTGCTCACATCTGGTTGTCATGTTGAGCAAAACCAATATCAACAGCGCGGATATTGATGTCTGGATTAAGCAAATTTCAAACGTGCGCGGAACATCCACAGAGCAACTATCTTCTTACCGAAATATGATGACCGGCGATATTGTCAGCGGTCCCCGCTCAAAATACGCCGCGGAATGGGCCGCACGACAAGTTTATATCGCGCTGGGACAATTCATGCTCGCCGCGGCTTCGCTTAATATTGATACTTGTCCGATGGAAGGATTTATTCCCGAAAAATTCGATGAAATCCTTGAGCTTAAAGGAACAGATTGGACAACCACCGTGATTTGTCCATGCGGTTACCGCAGCATCGATGACAAATACGCAAAAACCATCAAGGTGCGGTTTGATGCGCCTCAGGTAATTGAACATATTCACTGACACATGATTACAATTCGAAAAAGCGCGGAGCGCGGACATTTTAATCACGGCTGGCTTGATACTTATCATAGTTTTTCATTCGGAGATTATTTTGATGAAAAACACATGGGCTTTCGTACACTCCGCGTAATTAACGAAGATATCATTGAGCCGGGACAAGGCTTTCCTCTTCACGGGCATCGCGACATGGAAATCATTACCTATATCCTTGAAGGTGAATTAGAGCATCGCGACAGCTTGGGAAATATCGGCAAAATTCGCACCGGTGAATTTCAAACCATGACAGCGGGAACAGGAATCCGTCACAGCGAATACAACGCCTCGACAAAACAACGCTGTCATTTACTGCAAATCTGGATTCTTCCCGAAAGCAAAGATTTAAAACCCGGATATGAACAAAAAATTTTCGAAAAATCGACTGAGCCGCTTCAGCTGGTTGCCGCGCCGCAATTAAGAACCGGCCTTCGAATTCATCAAGACGCAAAACTTTATGTGGGCTGCTTCTCAAAAAAGAATGAAAAAGCTGTTTTTCCTCTGGGAGCCGACCGCCACGCGTGGATCCAAATGATTTGCGGCACCCTATCGATTAACGGAAGAAATTTGAACACAGGTGATGGAGCGGCTATTTCATCTGAGACCGAACTTCGATTCGAATGTGTTTCCGAATGTAAATTTTTACTTTTTGATCTCCACTAAAAGGCAATCTTGAAAATCAAGTCGCTCGGTCATTTAATTCTCTGCATCTTCTTTTGTCAGGCTATCGGAGGACTGGGAGCCATCTGGACAACCCCCGAAATCACCGGCTGGTTTGCTACGCTTCAAAAACCTTCTTTTAATCCGCCCAATTGGATTTTTGCTCCGGTCTGGACAACACTCTTTGTTTTAATGGGCATCACACTCTGGATGACCTTAAAAAATGGGGCCTCAGCCGCGCGCAAAACCGCCTTGATTGCTTTTAGCGTGCAGCTTGCGCTTAATTCTCTTTGGTCTTTTTTGTTTTTCAGGCTTCATTCCCCGCTCGCGGGATTAATTGAAGTGGTCTTTTTGTGGGGGGCCATTCTCTTTTGGATTTTAAAAACCTACCCTCTCTCAAAAGCGGGCGCGCTTATCAGTGTTCCTTACTTACTTTGGGTATCATTCGCTTCTCTGCTTAATTTTTGGCTCTGGAAG
>CAZSVD010000174.1:0-1858 GCA_964610145.1 uncultured bacterium
TGATGGTTCACGAGCTCGGACATTTATTCGGAGCCGTACACACGGATGATCCTTCAAGTATTATGTCGCCGGTGGTTGACCGCCAATTACCGGTTAAATTTGATCAGGAAAACTTTCAGATTATTTCTCAAACCCGCGCGCTTAATTTCCAAATGGGCGCTGAGGCGTTACCCGCTCAGGTTTTGGGGCCGCTTTTACGTTCCTATTTAAAAATGATACGCAAAAATGACTCAGGAGATTTTTTCTTCAATATCGGATTGTTTTATTTGCAATTGGGACAGCCGAATGACGCGCTGAAAGCTTGGAAAAAAGCAGCCAGTCTGTCGGGAGAAATTCCCGAGCTTCATTACAATTTGGGCGGGCTTTATTTTAAATTAAAACAGCTCGACTCAGCCATTTCAGAGCTGAGCAGGGCGGTTTCAGGACTCGACTCACGGGCTGCTAAAGTCATGAAAACCTCGGCGTATAAGATGCTTGGCGAAGCTTATTTTGAAAAAGAAAATATGTTCGCGGCTTATCGTTCGTGGACTTCCGCTGCCGCAATCGATCCGAATGACCTTGAGATTCAAACGGATTTGGCGATGGTGCGTTTTAAGCAAGGGCAAACCAGTGATGCAATGGAGACTTTTCAAAAAGTATTGATGCAGGATCCGCAAAACGTAAAGGCGTTAACTTATTACGGCAAGGGATTAGACCAAACAGGGAAATCACAGGAAGCTTTAAAATATTTAGAATTAGCTTTGACGAGTTTAAACCGGGAACCTAAAAGTGAAGGGCAAATTCAGAGCTTGGCGCTTGTTTACGCGGAAATCGGAAAAATTAATCTTAAGCTAGGTCAGAAAAATGAAGCGTTTGAGCATTTTCAGGCCGCCTGCGATTTATCGCCGTCTTCGGAGTGTCACCGCAATCTGGGTATGGCATTTTTCCAAAATCAGCAATGGGATGGAGCCGTCAAAGAGTTTTCAACGTTGATTCAAATTCAAAAAGAAGATCCGGATGTCTACGGATTGTTGGGTACCGCGCTCACGCAAAAAAATGATTTGCCGAATGCGATGGCGGTATTTCAGGAAGGATTAAAATACGCGAAAACACCCGTTATGCAGTCGCAACTGCACCGGAATATCGGAAATTTATTTTTAATGAACAAGAATTATGATTTAGCCGTGCCGGAATTTAATTTGGCCTTATCGAAAGAGTGGGCGAATATAGATAACCACTTCGGTTTAGCCGTGGCCTTGCTCGGAAAGCAGGAATCTGTTTCGGCGATAAATAGTTTGCGGGATGTTTTGCGCATCGACCCCAATAATCAGCGCGCTAAATCAATGCTAAGTTCAATTCAAAACAGCCTTAACTCGGAAGGTTCCTAAAAGTATGCTTTTGAGGATTCAATGATTTGTCCCAAATGTAAACGCGCATTTTATTTTCTCGACGGAAGGACTTTGAACGGTAACGCGCATTGTGTCCGCTGTAAACACCGCGGAATGCCGCAAAAACCATCCTATGATGATTATCATCAGGATCTTTATAGCGCGCGTTCGTATCG
Source organism: uncultured bacterium (assembly GCA_964610145.1). GTDB lineage: Bacteria > Omnitrophota > Omnitrophia > Omnitrophales > Aquincolibacteriaceae > Multiplicimicrobium. The sequence goes on from CAZSVD010000174.1 coordinate 1,544, forward strand.
GCGCACTCCTCAAACGGATCCGCAAATGCGCCGTATTCTCGCGCGGCTTGATATTCGACCGGGAGAAGTGGTGATTGATATCGGCTGCGGTGTGGGTGATTATACCCAGGCAATTAAGCCTCTGACGGAGCACGCGGCCGGTTATGACCGCGATGTCACCGCCGCAAAAAAGAAATATCCCGGGATCGGATTTTTTGCGCATGATTTAGAACAACCGATTCCTTTGCCTGACGCTTCCGTGGATAAAATGATTTCGATCAATGTAATTGAGCATTTGGTGGATTGGAATCATTTTTTGCTGGAATGCCGGCGCGT
>CAZSVD010000175.1:0-3617 GCA_964610145.1 uncultured bacterium
AAGATTAATGGCCAAGTTGGGATCTTTTACTCCTGATCCTTCCACTGAACTCTTAGCGTCACGCCCGCCGATAACCTTGGGCGCCATCATCCAATAAATCCGGTCTGCCAATTTATTTTTAAAAAAAGACCAGAAAACTTCACCACCGCCTTCCACAAGGAGCTTCTTCACTCCCAAATGATGCAGCTTATCCAAAAGATCCAAAAGATCATATCCCTCCGGTCCCTTTTTCTTCACAGGCAAAAAAACACAGTCTTTGTTTTTAAGCGAAGGTTCATTGACCCATGACTTTAAATCTTTTTTCTCCACCACAAAAACCACCTGCACGCCGGAATCAAATACGCGCGCTTGCTTAACCGGTAAAATCGAAGGCGAGGCTAAAATAATTTTCCAAATCGGATTGCCGGGTTTTAAACTTGAAAGACGCGGGCGATCCAAAACAAAAGTATTTTTCCCGACAAGCACGGCATCATGCTGCGTTCTTAATCGATGCACAAAGGCGCGGGATTGCGACCCCGTAATCCAGCGTGAACGCCCCCCTGTAGCCGCTATTTTGCCGTCAAATGTTTGAGCAATTTTAATGGTAATAAAGGGTCGCTTTCTCATAGGCAAAACTCGCGGTGGAGCCGAAGGCCCGAGCAAAAATAACACGGGCCGTCAAATGTTTGCGCTATTTTAACCGTAATGAAAGGTCTGCTTTGCTTCATGGGAAGATTCGTCATTCGTCCGCGGAATTAAAATGCCCCAGGCCGTTTCATGCGGCAGGCTTTGTATCCGGGCTTTTACGCATTAGCTTATCTAAAATTCCATTCACAAATTTGCCCGAATTTTCTCCGGAATATTTTTTGGCTAAATTTACCGCTTCATTAATAACCACTTTCGGCGGAGTTTCTGTCATCTCGGTCATTTCATAAACCGCCATTCTTAAAATATTGCGGTCAAGTACGGCCATACGCTTCATACTCCAATTCTCAGCCACCACTTCAACACGCTTATCGAGCTCATCAGCTCCGCATTCAACGCCTTCCACGAGCTTTTCGATAAAAGCGCGCAACTCTTTCTCCATTTTAGGCTGAGTCTCAAAAAAACGTACTAACGCGACATCCGCTTTTTCACCGGTCATCTCTTTTTGATACATTACCTTGAGAGCGTTTTCACGCCCCTGAGTTCGCTTACGCATGCTTTTTCCTCTTTGGCGCCCGACTCGGCCGCGGCCCCGCTTTTAACTGATTTTGAAGCGACATCATTTCAAGCAAAGCTTGCGCAGCTTGAGCGCCCTTATTCCCGGCTTTAAGCCCCGCGCGGTCAATCGCCTGTTCTAAATTATCCAAGGTCAAGATACCGGTCGCGATCGGAACTCCCGAATCAAGAGCCACCTGCGAAACACCACGCGTCACTTCATGCGAAACACATTCATAATGATACGTTTCTCCGCGAAGCACACACGCTAAAGCAATCACACCGTCGCAATTCAAATTCTTTTTGAGAGCCTTACAAAAAAAAGGCACTTCTAATGCTCCAGGAACCCAAACAATTTTGATTTGCTTTTCAGATACGCCAGATTTCTTTAAAAAAAGAACCGCGGAATCAAGCAGCCTTTTTGTAATGAAATCGTTAAACTCAGAAACAACGATTCCCACTTTCTTTCCGGCACCATTAAATTGAGCACGTAATATTTGATTCATGATTTTGATCAAAAATTTAAAATGGCCTGAAGATTCAGAGACAACTCGCTGTTTTGCGCGTCACGAGACCAATCGATCGGAACACTTTCCGCGACATGTAAACCGTGGCCTTCCAATCCAACGATTTTACGGGGATGATTCGTCATGATTTTTAACTCATAACAACCCAAATCTTTTAAAATCTGAGCTCCGATACCGTAATCCCGAAGCTCATTCGAATGAAGTGCTCCGTCCGCAGTATGCTCCGGCAAACAGGCCCAACTGTTTTTATTCTGCATTTTTTGAGCCATCGAAATCGCCTTCGAAGACTGATTCACGTACAACACAACACCTTTTTTTTCACGTTCAATCATCCGGAGAGATGCTAATAATCCTGAATCAGGGCGATGCCGGATCGCGCCAATGACATCATCGGCAAAGCAAGCGTCCGTAACACGCGTCAAGACAGCTCCCGCGAGAGGCTCTTTAACAAGTGCGACATGTTCAGCTCCGTCGGCAACGGACTGATAAGTGATGATTTTCCAACCCGAACCCGCAGCTGCCATCGGCGCTTCGTTAATTCGACGTACCAGCGTTTCTTTTTTTCGACGGTATTCAATCAAATCGCGGATGGTTCCAAACTTCAGTCCATGCTCGGCGCAAAACTTCAAAAGATCAGGCAATCGCGCCATAGTTCCGTCATCGTTTACAATTTCACAAATGACTCCCGCAGGAGAAAGTCCCGCAAGTTTTGCTAAATCAACCGCGGCTTCTGTATGTCCGGCCCGGCGCAAAACGCCCCCGTCTTTGGCAATCAAAGGAAAAAGATGTCCCGGAATAGCCAGATCGCTTCTTTTGGAAGATAACGAAGCAAGCACCTCTATCGTTCGCGCGCGGTCAAACGCCGAAATACCGGTTGAAATGCCCGTAATGGCATCCACGGACAAAGTAAACGCAGTACCCATGGAATCTTCAGCGGTGGGATTCATCGCGCCCAAACCAAGCGCACGGACTTTTTCGGAAGAAAGCGGAACACAAATCAGCCCACGGCCAAAACGCATCATAAAATTGACCATTTCGGGAGTCACTTTATCGGCGGCAAAAATGAGGTCTCCCTCATTTTCACGAGACTCGTCATCTGCCATTACGACCATGCGGCCGCGGCAGATTTCATCGATAAGTTCTTCTGTAGGACTAATTTGTGAATGAGCCATAAATGATAGTTATTTTGCCGGGGTTTGCCGGCTCGGAATGGTAACAATGGAGACTGGGTTTGTCAAAAGCAAAAAGCCCCAGCTTTTCAGGCCGGGGCTTTCGCTCAAATCCTGTTTAGAGCCCTTTGATCTCCACGCTCACATCGCCGATTTCATCACCGGGCTGAACCGAGCTTTGATCCACGATGAAGTTAATATTTTTAATATGGGCCATATCCACGCTGCCGGTCATGATCCCCTTCAGAAACTTATAATAGTTTTCGCTAACATTCACAATTTGCACATATTGGGTAGATTTCTTGCCGCTTGTATCTTCAAATTCAAGTTTCAGCGACTTCACCTTGCTCGACTGAACTCCGAACACAAATGAATCCGGAGAAGAAAGATCCGCGGCAACGTTAAAATGAATCGACGTACCCGCGAACGAGTCCGTATTAAGGTTATAGGACAACTGATAATAATTCGGCGTCGGCGAAGTTAAAGTACTACCGCCATTTGAGCTCACCAAATTAGCAGCTCCACCCGCCGGCAACGTCGTCACATCCGTTGGCCCTACGGAAGGATCCGGATTGAGAGTTTGTGATGATGCCAAGTGTACGAAATTCATGGCATGAATCGTGAACTCCGCTGATTTATCCCCCGTGGCATTCTGATCCACAACGATCACGAGGCGGTTCGCGCGCTGCAAATCAGCCTTATTGGGCAGCGGGATTCTGAGGTGTTGAAAATTCGCCTGCAG
>CAZSVD010000176.1:0-5286 GCA_964610145.1 uncultured bacterium
GTGCGCGAAACAACCAAACGTCCGCATACGATTCCAAAATATTTGGAAGTTGTGGCTGAGGCGCATGAGCTTGGATTTCATATTGTGTCTTACCAGATTCTTGGTTTGCCGAACGAAACCCTGGATTCAATGATTCAAACACTGACATTTAACGCGCATCAGCCCGTTTTGCTAGGGGCGTCTATGTTTTATTTGACGCCGAATTCACCGATCGCGAAAAGCAGCTTTCCCGAAAGTACCGAAGCTGATGTTTTTAAATCACGGTTGACCGCCATGGCGGTTGAAACGGAAAATTTTAAACGCGACGATATTTATACGCTTTTCATCACTACCCGAATCTTGAATTTTCTAAAAGGTTTGGATGTCAGTGATGGAAGTGTTGAGAGCGCGATTGAAATTGCCGGGCGCGGGGATAGCCGCAGCCGATTGGGAGCGGAGATTTTACGTCGGCTTTTGAATGGAGAGGGTTTGTTTGCCTCGACCGCTGCGGGATTACGGCCGGTTCGAAAGTTTAAAAGCGAGTTATTTTTTCAGGTTTGGAATCAGTTGGCGTTTGTGACAACGCAGGCCGGGAAAAAAATTAACATCGGGGACAGAGTTTTGGCTCTGTCCCCGGGAGTTTAGAAATTAGGAGATCGTGATAGTCTTAGGTTTAACAACCTGCGCGGTCACTTTTTTAGGAATGCGAACCTGTAAAACGCCGTTTTCAAATTTGGCTGAAATTTGATCCGCGATAAACTCTTCAGGGACGGAATAAAGTCTCTGAAAATTTCCGTATTTGCGTTCAATTTTAATGAGATTGGATGTTTTGAATTCGTCTTCGACTTTTCGTTCTCCCGAAATAAGAACTTCCTGTCCTTTAACCTCAATGCTGATTTGATCTTTTTTCATTCCCGGTAAGTCGACAAGCAAATAAAAGGCGCCGTCTTTTTCAAGAATATCACTGCGGATTTCGCTTTGAGGTTCCGCGTAGCCTTTTTTCTGCATTTCCTGCATGCCTTGAGTGATGAAATCGCCCATGCGTTTTTTAAGCTGGTCAATTTCGGGAATGCTGTCCTGTTGCCCCGAAGAAGTGTTGGGGGTCGTCGCCCATGTTGTCGCTGTTTTATAAGCGCTGGTGGCTTTTGACCAATTATCTGTTTGATTTTGGTCTGTCGCCGCTTGTAACTGACCTGAGATGATAAACGTTGTTGCGATGAAAGAAAGGCTGGTCGCGATGGTCTTAAAATAAGATGATTTCATAAATTCCTCCGGCTAAAGTTGGATTATAATAGCACTGTTGCCTTTAAGACGGTAGAGACGTTGATTTTCTTCAATGGGGGAAGGGATGAAGCCGGAGCAAATTCGTTATTTAATCAAGCAAATATTACAGGATGTGGAAGAAGAAGATATCGGAATCAGTCTTCTCTCACGCCAGTATCAAAATTATTCGGAAATTTCATTTTTTAACGAAACCGACAGACAAACTGTTTTTCAGATTCTTGAAAAATTGTCTCAGGATAGCGAGCGGCACAAAAAAATGCTTTTGGAATTGGTTAATTTTTTGGGAGAGAAAATCGATGGATCGAGAATTTCTTAAAACACTTTGGCAGCTGCGCTTTGAAAAAATGAAAAAGACGGAATCGGACTCCGCCTGGAATTATCAGGCGCATTTGAATCAGGCCATGGCGGAATGGGGACCTGATAGTAAACCGGTAGAAATTCTTTCAACGCTCGTGCGAGAAGAGCGGGCGCATGAAAAGCTCGTTGATAAATTGCTTAATATTTTAAAAAATTACGGAGGGTAGTTATGAAGACCGCAGTTTTTAGCACCAAAGGATATGATCGGGAGTCATTCGAAAGTTTGAATGCGCGCTTTGGGCATGAATTGACGTTCTTCAAGCCTAATCTGTCGAAAGAAACCGCTCCGCTGGCGCATGGATTTGCCGCGGTTTGTGCATTTGTTAATGATGACTTGAATACGGAAGTTTTAGAAGATTTAGCCGCGCATGGAACCAAATTAATCGCACTGCGTTGCTCCGGATTTAATCAGGTGAATGTAACGAAAGCCTATGAATTGGGAATGTCCGTGGCGCGTGTGCCATCGTATTCTCCGCAGGGTGTTGCCGAACACGCGGTGGCAATGATTATGGCGCTTAATCGCCGGATTCATGTGGCGCATAACCGTGTGCGTGACGGAAATTTTTCACTTGAGGGGCTGATCGGATTTGAAGTGGCCGGAAAAACAGTCGGTGTCGTCGGAACCGGTCAAATCGGCAGAATTTTTGCGCGCATCATGAAGCAAGGTTTTGGTGCGAATGTTTTGGCTTATGATGTTTTTCAGCACCCCGAATGTTTACAAATGGGCGTTAAATATGTTTCTCTCGAAGAGATTTATAAGCAAAGCGATATTATCTCTCTCCACTGTCCGTTGATGAACGAAACTTATCATTTGATTCATGACCACGCGGTTAAATTAATGAAAAAAGGCGTGATGCTGATTAACACAAGCCGCGGCGGACTTGTGGATACAAAAGCAGTGATTAAAGGTTTGAAGTCTGAAAAAATCGGAGCGCTCGGTTTGGATGTTTACGAAGAAGAAGCCGCGCTCTTTTTTGAAGATCATTCTGGGCATATTATTCAAGACGATGTTTTTGCGCGTTTGCTGACTTTTCCGAATGTGATGATTACTTCACACCAGGCTTTTTTAACCCGAAACGCACTTTCCAATATTGCCGAAACGACGCTTCAAAATATTTCGGATTATGATAAAGGAGCCATTAAAGCTCAGAATGAAGTTAAACCCTCGCAATCCGGAGTTTAATCGATAATCTTTCTAAAAGTCAGATTGATCCGTGGGCCGCAAGGCTTTGCTTCTTTGGGAATTCCGTGTTTCCAAAGTCTTTGAGTGTTGCCGCGCATAATTAAAAGACTTCCGGAATCTAAAACGTAAGTTAGGGAAGCTTTTGTTGAATTTTCTTTGCGCGGTTTTAATACAAAACGCCGTTTTGCTCCGAAGCTTACCGAGGCGATTACAGGCTGCTGTCCCAATTCCTTTTCATCGTCGCTGTGCATTCCCATGCTGTCACGTTCATTGCGATAAAGATTTAACAAAACAGAATTAAACAAAGCGTCACTTTTTTCTTCGACGCGCTGTTTAATTTCAAGCAAAGGCTTTATCCATGGACGCGGAGTCATTTTGGTTCCTGAATAAGTGTAGGCTGCATGAGCGTCGCCGTACCAGGCTGTTAAACGGGGCTCTATGACGGATTTTCCAAAAATACGAATGGCTTTTTGATCCCAATGAATTCTTTGGGTGAGTTCTTTCATGAAAAAGACACAGTCTTTTTCAGAAAAAAAGGATTCGTAAAAATCTAATTCAGGATTTGCCATAGAAGATAGGTCAATTTAGAATGTTTCCATGCCAAAAACAAGAGTCGTTTTCTTAGACGCGGGAACAGTTGACTGGAAAGATTTGCCTCTCCGCGCCTTTCAAACCACAAGTCAGTTTAAATCTTATCATTCAACGAACCCCGGCCAGGTTGTTAAACGCGCGACAGGCTTTACGCACGTGATTACCAACAAAGTCATTTTAAACCGTGAAAGCATCAAAGCTTTGCGGGGAGTTAAAGCGATTCATGTCGCGGCGACGGGCGTGAACAATGTTGATCTTAATGCGGCGCGTGAGTGCGGCATTGCTGTCACGAATGTGCGCGGATATTCAACGGAGTCTGTTGTTCAGCTTACTTTTACATTGCTCTTGGCTTTATCTTCGCGTTTACCCGAATATCAAAAAGCTGTGGGGCGCGGTGATTGGAGCAAGCAGCCATTTTTTTCACTGACGTCTTTACCTTTTTTTGAGTTATCTGGAAAAACCATCGGCATTATCGGCTTCGGAAATATCGGAAAACGTGTCGCTCAGGTTGCGGAAAATTTCGGCATGAAAGTTTTGATCGCGCGGTTGCCCGGAAAAAAATATGCTGCAAGAGAAAATAAGGGCAGAGTGTCGCTTGCGGATCTTTTAAGGAAATCTGATGCGGTGACAATCCACGCCCCGCTTTCAGAAATTACACGTAACCTTATATCAGAGAAAGAGTTAGCGCTTATGAAGAAAACTGCTCTTTTGATCAATATGGCTCGCGGTGGTATTGTTAATGAGGAAGCTTTGGCAAAGGTATTGAGGAAGAAGCAAATTGCCGGAGCGGCATCTGATGTTTTGGTACAAGAGCCGCCGCCGCGCGGACATGTGTTGTATAATGCGCCGGGATTTATTTTAACGCCGCATATTGCCTGGGCCAGTTTTGAAGCCCGCAAGCGGTTAGTGGAAGAAGTTTTAAAAAATATTCAATCGTTTGAAAAGGGCGTACCGTATCGTTCTGGCTCTGCAAGCAACCGCTTGGGACGGAATCGCCTGGTTTGATAAGGAGTTTAGATTATGAGTAATGCCACATTAGATTTAATTAAAAAAACCATCGAAGGCAACAAAGTTGCTCTCTTTATGAAAGGGACGCCGGATATGCCGCGCTGCGGATTTTCGGCGGCGACGGTTGAAGTTTTGAAGGGGTATGGTTATCCGTTCGCGGCCGTGGATATTTTGGCGAATCCGGATGTGCGCGCGACATTACCTGAATATTCCAGCTGGCCGACGTTTCCGCAGGTTTTTATCGGCGGTAAATTAGTGGGCGGATGCGATATAGTTCATGAACTCCGCGATTCCGGTGAGTTGAAAAAGATGCTCGAAGCGGTTCATAAAAGCTAATTTTGCATTGAAGCGTTTTATTAAATAGAGAAGGATTGATCTTAAATGGCCACTGATGCTTATCTTCTGAAGTGTCTTAAAATTGCGGCCGATCTCAAGGCTCAGGATCTTTTTCTTAAATCGGGGCAAATTCCGCGGGTTCGCGTCGGTTCCGATGTTTTTCCGATAGAAGCGGAGACCGTTGAGGAAAAGCGTCTTTTCTCTATTTTTACCGCGATTACATCGAACTATCACGAAGAACAGTTAAAACTTGAACGGGGCGTTGATTTTTCTTTTGCCGTGCCCGAATTTGATTTTCGTTTCCGTGGAAACGCTTTTTACCAACAAGGACAGCTTTCGATTGTTTTGCGTCTTTTGTGGCGCGGTATTCCGACTTTTGAGCAATTAAAACTTCCGCCCGTTCTAAAGAAAGTAGCACTGGATAAATCCGGGATTATCTTGATTGCCGGTGTGGTTTCAAGCGGAAAATCGACTACGGTCGCGGCGATGGTGGATGCCATCAATCAAAATTTAAAGCGGCACATTATCAGCGTGGAAGATCCGATTGA
>CAZSVD010000177.1:0-5877 GCA_964610145.1 uncultured bacterium
AAAACCTGTACACTGAATCCCGAACTATCAAGGCGCGGAGCATCAAAAGGCGGCAACTGTAATTCCCCATGTATCACAACGGCCTTGCGCTTTCCGCCGGAGTCCCCGCTCATATAAATTTTCACGGGCTGGTCAGACCGTAAAGCGGAAGTTTTTAGATCAATGTGATCCACGACAAAAGGATGTATTCCCTTCGGCGCATCCACCTGACCATTCCAAACTCCCTCACTTAAATGCAGCTTTGAAAAACCAAATTTCCCGAGAATCAATCGCCCCAAATCAAGTCTCAACTCAAGCCAATCAGCCTTCAGCTCATGCTTCAGATCGCTTTTAAATTTAAAGACAGGTTTTGAGAAATGAATCGAAGGAAAAGGCAAAAGACGCCACTCGAGCGATTCATACCAAAAATCACTCTTTGTCATATTTGAAAAATAAATCGCGATATTTTTGGCGGGACGCGGATCAGTCGTCCAGGAACGATAACGCAGAAAAACTGCGGAAAGAAAAAGTACGGAGGCTAAAAGAAAAACTGAAACCGCAATAAAAAAATACTTCTTAAAATTCATGGCGTCAGTATATCACAGAAAAACTATTTGGTTGTCGGACGAAACAGAGTCAGAGCTTCGATCAAATCAATACGAAGAACCCGATGATGACGGCGTCACCGGCGAATACGAATAGTCTTCAAAAAAAGACTGGCACCCGGAGAGAACTCCGGATGCCAGCAATATCAAAAACAGATAGGCAATCCGACGCATTAACGCTTCGTAAATTGGAATCCGCGGCGTGCGCCTTTTTTACCGTATTTCTTTCTTTCCTTCTGACGCGGATCGCGCGTAAGAAAGCCACCCTTACGCAAAGTCGGCTGAAATTTTTCATTCAACTTCACGAGCGCGCGGGAAATTCCGAGACGAACCGCTCCGGCCTGACCTGCGATTCCGCCACCCTCAACGCGTGCACGAATACGCAAAACTTCTTTAGGGCTGACAGCTTGAATCGGCTGATCAACCACCATTTGTAAATTAGCGCGCTTTAAATACTTTGAAGACTCTTCACCGTTAATCGTAAAACCTTTTTCTCCGGGAAAAATCCAAACGCGCGCAATGGATGATTTGCGACGGCCTGTTGCGTAAATAACTTCTGCCATTTTATACCTCGATTGCGACAGGCTTTTGTGCCTGCTGATTATGCTCAGCGCCTTCAAAAACGCGGATGCGACGGCGCATTTCTTCGCCGATTAAATTCTTAGGAAGCATACGGGAAACCGCACGTGTAACAACTTCGGTCGGCTTCTTTTCAATTAAGTCTTCATAGCCATAAGACTTCAATCCACCCGGATAGCCGGAATAGTGCGTGTAAGTCTTTTGCTCTTGCTTACGACCGCTGATCTTAATTTTTGCGGCATTAATAACCACCACATAATCTCCCACAATCTGGTCTTTGGAAAAACAAGGTTTTCCTTTTCCGATCAAAAGCTCCGCAACTTTGGTTGCTAAACGACCGAGAGTTTTCCCCTCAGCATTAACGAGCCAAACTTTATGCTGAATGTCTTTATCTGCGATACGAAACGTTTTCATATATCCCCATAACTTAAATAGCAATTAGCGGTTGGGCATTGCCCAGAGCTAAACTGTCACTGCAAATAGATTCCGCCCTGTAAAGGGGCGGCAAAAGAGAGCGGAGTATAGCAAAGGACTTAGGGGGTGTCAAAATTATTTTCAATCCTACCAAAAGGGGCTTTTTCCCTCTATAGGGAGAAACCCTCTTTTTAACCTAGCTTCCTTTGCTTCTTTAGGGGTAAATCACCCGCTTCAGACAAAGCCCGCGGGCAGGCAAGGTGGCTGCGGCTTGTTTACGATCGCGGGATTTAAGAATACGGGGAATACTTTCAGCGGCTAATTTCCCCTTTCCCACCGCAACGAGAGTTCCGGCAATATTACGCACCATATGGTAAAGAAAACCATCTGCCTGAAAGGTGAAAACAATCTTGGAGGATTTTTTTTGAATGGTCAGCTTCTGAATTGTCCGCGCAAATGAAATTTTGGCCTTGGACGCTCCGCGCCCCTTCACGATCCGGTCTTCAGAAGTAAACGCCCTAAAATCATGTTTTCCTAAAAAATATTTTGCGGCTTTTTTCATGGCCTCAATTTTAAGCGGCGCGGGCTCATGATGAACAAAGTTTCTCCCTATCGCGGGGCGAGAAGAATGATTCCAAATGTAATACTCATAAATCTTCGAAATCGGCTGAAACCGCGCGTGAAAATTTTCGGAAACTTCTTCTGCTTTTTTGACCGAAATGGCCGGAGGTAAAAAATGATTGATCGCGCGCGCAAGTCGGGAGCAAGACAGTTCATGTACTGTTTTAAAATGAACAATTTGATCTTCGGCGTGGACCCCCGCGTCGGTACGGCTGCTCGCGGAAGCAATCGGCGTCTTTTCCCGGAATAATTTTTCAAGCGCGGATTCAAGCGCCTGCTGAATTGTAGGAACCCCGCCAGGCTGACGTTGAAATCCGTAAAAATCCGTGCCGTCGTATTCAAGCGTCAGCTTAATATTGCGTATCTTCTTTCTCTTCATGTCAAACGCAATTCAAACGGCCGTTCAAAATGGCTTGGATGCGAGGCGCAAGTGAGCAATCGAAGGAGGTGTGCTGAAAACGCACATGGACTGAAGATTGAGAGCTTGCAACGTCGCAGATAAGCCATTTTCAACGGCTGTTCGCAACAAGATATTCGGCAATTTGGACAGCGTTAAGCGCCGCCCCTTTCCACAACTGATCTCCCGAAACCATCAAAGCCAACCCGTTTTCACAAGATAAGTCTTCACGAATGCGTCCGACCAAAACCTTCTTCTTTCCGCTGGCTTCAATCGGCATCGGAAAGTGATTCCCCTTAGGATCATTTTGAATCGTGATACCCGGAGATTTGATTAAAATCTGAAGCGCTTCGTTCGGAGTCATTTTATTTTCAAACTCCAAATACAGCACTTCGGTATGCGCTCTCAAGACGGGCACACGAATACAGGTCGTCGCGATCTTGATCGATTTATCATGCAAAATCTTTTTCGACTCTTGAATCATTTTTGTTTCTTCGCCATTATAACCGCTCTCTTCAATCGCGGTATTGTGCGAAAAAAGATTAAAAGCGATTTGATGCGGAAAAACACTTTTTGAGAGCGGACGCGCGCCAAGCTTGTCAGTTTCTTCCTGAACCGCGGCGAGCAAATCTTTTTCACGGATTGGATTAGCCTGAACCCGCTCAACAAATTCTTTGGCCTGATTGTAAAGCTCCACCATCGCGGTCGCACCCGCGCCACTCACAGCTTGATAAGTTGCGCAATGAATACGGCGGATTTTATTGACGCGGTGAAGTGGTGCCACCGCCATCAGCATCATAATCGCCGAACAATTAGGATTCGCGATAATTTTGCTGTCTTCTTTAATATCTGAGGCGTTGATTTCAGGAATCACAAGCGGAACCTTGGAATCCATGCGGAACGCGCTGGTGTTATCAATGATAACAGCACCTTCGTCAATCGCTGCCTGAGCAAATTGCTTGCTCACTGAAGCTCCCGGACTCGATAAAACAATGTCGATCCCCTTAAACTCTTCGCGGGTCGATTTGAGCTCGCGGATTTTATAGTTTTTACCGCGAAATGAGATCGCCACACCTTTTGTGCGCGCGGATCCGAAAGGTTTAAATTCTCCGACCGGAATTTTGGAATCTTCAAGCAGCTTGATCATTTCATAGCCGACGGCACCCTTGGCGCCGACAACCGCGATATTGTATTTATCTTTCTTTTTCATTTCCTTGTCCCTGTATCTTTAAAAAAATTATTTGCTGATTTTTGCGGCGATTAAATCGCCCATCTTGGAACAGCTCACCAATTTAGAGCCTTCCGTAAAAATATCGCCCGTACGATAACCTTCGCTCAAAACGGATTCAACCGCTTTCACCAACTTGTCCGACAAATCAAACAAATTAAAGCTCCACTCAAGCATCATCGCTAATGTCAAAATCGATGCGAGCGGATTCGCTTTATCTTGCCCCGCGATATCCGGCGCGGAACCGTGCACAGGCTCATAAAGACCAATCGTATCGCCAAGCGAAGCTGACGGCAACATTCCGATCGAACCGGTCAACATCGCCGCTTCGTCGCTTAAAATATCGCCGAACAAATTGCCGGTCACAACTACGTCAAATTGCTTGGGGTCTCGGATAAACTGCATCGCGCAATCATCCACATAACGGTGATTGAGCTGAACATCGGGATATTGTTTGTGAACACGCTCAACCACTTTACGCCAGAGCTGAGAAACTTCCAAAACATTGGCTTTATCAACCGAAGTCACTACTTTTTTGCGTTTACGCGCCATTTCAAAAGCCTTTTTCGCGATGCGTTCCACTTCGGACTCGGAATAAATCATCGTGTTAAAGCCCTGTTCTTCACCGGCCGCGTTTTTCTTAAAACCGCGCGGTTCGCCGAAATAAATACCGCTCACCAGTTCACGCAAAATCACAAAGTCCAGACCTTTGACAATTTCGGGTTTTAGCGAAGAGCGCTGCACGAGCGCGTCAAACATTTTAACCGGACGCACATTCGCATATGCGTTCAAACCTTTGCGCAACTTCAACAATCCTTTTTCAGGACGTTTCGCGGATTCAAGCCCGTCCCATTTCGGTCCGCCAACCGCACCGAGAAAAACCGCGTCGGCTTTTTTAATTTTCGCAAGCGTTTCATCCGTTAAAGGCTCACCAAACGCGTCAATCGAACAGCCGCCGATTAAATGTTTTTCGGTTTCAAAAACAATATGAAACTCGGATTGAAGTTTCTTTAAAATCTTTTCGACTTGTCCCGTTACTTCAACACCGATGCCATCGCCCGGCAATAATGCAATCTTATACATATCTCTCCTTAAATTTTGAATCCTAACATCTAAACTCTAAATAAATTCAAAAGCAAAATTCAAAATTCTCACGACAACGATAAATGATATTTTTTAGAGTTTAGAATTTAACTGCAACCCTTGCTGCGGCGAGGATGCCGACGCGTAATCTCGGATCGCCATTCGGCCCGACAGAAAAGCTTTGCGTCCGGCATTCACGGCATCTTTCATCGCTGAGGCCATCATGACCGGATCCTTTGCTTCCGCGATCGCTGTATTCAACAATACGCCATCCGCGCCCAATTCCATGGCCACCGCCGCATCTGAAGCGGTTCCCACACCCGCGTCAACAATCACGGGACAATCCACGGCTTCCATCAAAAGCTTCAACGCCAGCTTATTCTGAATCCCGCGTCCCGATCCAATCGGCGCCGCAAGCGGCATAACGCAGGCCGCCCCCGCATCCACCAACTTTTTAGCCACCACCAAATCATCACTGGTATAAGGCATCACGGTAAACCCATCTTTGACAAGTTCGCGCGTGGCTTCAATCAGTCCGACAACATCGGGCATCAACGTTTTAACATCGCCGATCACTTCCAGTTTCACTAAATCGCCCATTCCCGCTTCGCGTGCGAGCTGCGCGATACGCACCGCATCTTTCACATTGTAAGCTCCGGCGGTATTCGGAAGAATTTTAATTTTCTTTTGATCGATAAAATCGAGAATGTTTTTCTCTTTGCGATTTGATAAATCAAAACGCGCGGTCGCGAGCGTCACCACATCCACACCCGCGGCGATATGCGCTTCGCGCATCACCTCAAAAGAAGGATACTTTCCCGTCCCGATTAAAAGACGCGAATGAATCTCAAACTTGCCTATTTTTAATACGTCATTCATATTTTTCACCCGTAATTAAATCGCGTCGCGAGCCTCGTTGGGAGACGCCCAACATAATCGGCCGATCTTCAAAATAACACTCATTTGAATTC
>CAZSVD010000178.1:0-5733 GCA_964610145.1 uncultured bacterium
CATAAGCCCATTTTGGCCGTTTTCGGCTTCGATGTGGCGGTATCCTCCTGTTTCAAGCGTTATTTTGAGAAGGCGCCGCATTTGTAACTCGTCATCAATCACAAGAATTAGCGGATGAGCCGTCATTCGGTTTCCTTTCCGGAGCTGGGGTAGAACTCAACGGGGACTCGAAAAGTGAATCTGGCGCCTCCGTTTTTGCGGTTATGGACCTCAATTTCTCCTCCCAAGGCCTCAATAAAACGTTTAGTGACTGAAAGTCCGAGCCCTAGTCCACCGGGTTGGGAGTTTTTTCCTCGGTAAAATTTTTCAAATATTTTTTCTAAATCGGATTCATTAATTCCTCGTCCGCGATCCGCGACGCTGACGACCAAAGTGTTGGGGTCGGTTTGGATAGAGATTTTTATTTCCGATTCGGGCGGCGTATATTGAACCGCGTTTGAGACCAAATTCAAAAGGGCTTGCTGGATCATGACAGCATCAATTTTTACAAGGGGTAAGTTGTCTGAAAAAACAGTCTGAATCTGGCGATGATGGGGATTTTCTAAGCCGTTCAGGACTGTTCCCACAACATCATGCATATCATGCCACTCCAAATTCGGCTGAGCTTGACCCGCGTCAATGCGCGTCATATCTAAAAGGCCGTTAACTGTTTTGAGTAGGCGCTTGCTCGCGGTACGTATTTCATCAATAAGTTTACGGAAAGTTTTTTGATCAAGTTCCTTCTTATCCAAATGCTCGGCTGATCCCGCAATCACAGTAAGCGGAGTTTTGAGTTCATGCGATACGCTGTCGAGCAATGCCGCCTGAAGTTTCTCCGATTCAATTTTGATTTTTGCATCCTCAGCTAATTGGATGAGAGCGTCTTTTTCAAGAGTTACGGTCATAAGCGATGCCACGGACTCAATCAAATTTCTCTGATCAAGCGACCATGATTTATCGGCATGCGGAGCAATCGCAAGAATGCCCCATGTCCGTTCGGACGAAACAAGCGGAAGATAAAAACATTTTGAGTCCGGTAAATTGTCGGTAAACTTGCCTGCGGGCTCCTGTTTTTGAAAAGCATAGTTTGCAACACTGCGCTCTTTGCCTGTAAGTGTCACGGTTCCGTAGAAAGGTTTTTCAAAATCCGGACGGCCCTTTGTGTCGCAGCGGAAAACTCCGCCGCGGACTTGTAGAATTTCTTCCAATAATGCAAGGGCACCGCGAATTGCTTTGTTTGAATCGTGGGTAATCGCCATGGAGCGGGTTAGCCGGTAGAGAACATTTACGCGTTCTTCCTGTTTCCGTTCCGCACGTTCTCTTTCGCGCAGACGTGTGGTGATCTGACCGATGATAAGTGCGGTGGCAAAGTACATAAAGAAAACCACCACGTCATAAGTTTTATAAATATAAAACGTAAATCGCGGAGGAATGAAAAGAAAGTTCCATAAAAATGCACTCAGAGCTCCCAGTACCAAAACAGGCCAGCGGCTCAAGAAAATTCCCGAAAGCATGACCGCGAGCAGATAAAACATGGAGACGGAAGAGTAACCCGCGAATTTTTCCAATAAAAAGCAAATCGGAGTAGTGAACGCGAGAACGCCCGCGACAATTCCATATTCATGCGGTGATCCGAACAAATGAGTTTTGGGACGGGCGCTCCTTTTTTCGGAGCCGAGACTTTTGACACGAACCATGTGAATATCAATGTCACCGCTGAGCTGGATCAGGCGCTGAATCAATGAATTGCCTTGCAGCCAGTCAAAAAACCAAAAAGCTCTATCTGCGGGTTTCCCGACACAAATTTGGCCGACATTATTTTGACGTGCGATTTGAAGCAAAGTATCGGCAACATCGGTTCCCGTTCGCACGATGACCTCGGCACCGAGCTGGCGGGCGAGGGAGAGATTTTTTTCAAGGCGTTTCTTTTCTTCATCCGCGAGCTCGGCGGGAGTTTCGACGTAGGCGGCAATCCAGGATGCATTAAGTGCCGTTGCCGCGCGACGCGTCCAACGGATAAGGCTTTCCGAAAAAGGTGTGGGGCCGACGGCGACGAGCAAACATTCGCCGGATTTCCACGGGCCGGTAATTTTTTGTTCGGTCATGATGCTGCGTAAATCCTGGCTGACCCGTTCGGCGGTAACACGCAACGCCATTTCACGCAAGGCCGTGAGATTTTCTTCACGGAAAAAATTATCCGCGGCAACCACCGCGCGCTCACCCAGATAAACCTTGCCTTCTTTCAGTCGCAGGCGTAGTTCTTCGGGCGGAAGGTCGATGACTGTGATTTCATCGGCTTCGTCGATGATGGAGTCGGGGACGGTTTCTTGGACACGGACGCCCGTGATTTGGCGGACCGTTTCCGCGCGGCTTTCGACATGTTGTACGTTCAGAGTCGTATAAACATCAATGCCGGAGTCGAGAAGCTCAAGAACATCCTGGTAACGTTTAGGGTGACGGCTGCCGGGGGCATTGGTATGTGCGAGTTCATCGACAATGGCCAGTTGAGGGCGGATCATTAAAATGGTATCGATATCCATTTCCTCAAGTTCGGTACCGCGATAGAGACGCTTGATTTTCGAGGCGCTGGTCAGTCCTTCAAGGAGGGCTTCGGTTTCTTTGCGGCTGTGGGTTTCAACCACACCGATTAAAACATCAATGCCTTCCGCGCTGCGTTTGCGTGCCTCTTGGAGCATGGAATAGGTTTTCCCCACCCCGGGGCACATGCCGAGGAATATTTTTAGTTTGCCGCGATTAAGTTCAGCTTCTTGTTTTTTTACAGAAGCCAGCAATTTATCAGGATCGGGACGCTGGTCATTTTGCATGAATACATTATACCGAAATTAACTTCGGGATTCCCTTAATTCATCTAGATCCAAATTAACTTTCAATACATTGACTGTTGGTTCACCTAAAATGCCCCAAAAACGCCCTTGAGTATTTTTACTGATAATGGCTCTAATCATTTTTCCGGGTACTTTTCTTGCCTTTGCGATTCTTGCGACTTGATAATCAGCACTAGCTAAACTGATATGCGGATCGAGACCGCTGCCGGAAGCGGTTACTAAATCAACCGGAATCGGTGCGGTGTTTTCCGGATCGGCCTCTTTGAGGGCTTTGATGCGGGATGCAGCTGAATCAAGCAAAGCCTGATTCATAGGCCCGTAATTGGACCCGCTGGAAGAGGCTCCGTTAAAGCTGGGCGAAGTAGCCGATAAACGTCCCCAAAGATATTGAGGGGCATCGAAAGTTTGTCCTATCAGTTCGGAGCCAATGCTTTTTCCCGACTTTATAAGAATGCTTCCGTTGGCCTGATTTTTAAAGCAAACTTGCGCGATGCCCGTCACGAGCAGGGGATAGCCAAACCCGGTCACCAGCGTAAGCAAAATAAATGATACAAAAAGGGGACGAATTTGCGCGCGAAACATAAGTTTCTCCTTATGGTTTTTAAGTCAAATGCAAAGCGACCAAAAGCATGTCAATTAACTTGATACCCGCAAACGGCACAAGCATGCCGCCGATACCATAAATGACAACGTTTTTGAGCAAGAGCTCGCTTGCAGCGACGGCTTTGTAGCGGACACCGCGTAAAGCGAGAGGAATTAAAACCACAATCACCAAAGCGTTGAAAATAACAGCCGAAAGTACCGCGCTTTCTGGTGTGGCCAAATGCATAACATTTAATTTGGCAAGCGCAGGATAAGTGCTCATGAAAGCCGCCGGAATAATCGCGAAATACTTTGAAATGTCATTTGCAATGCTGAAGGTTGTCAGGGATCCGCGTGTCATCAAAAGCTGTTTTCCGATTTCAACAATTTCGATGAGTTTCGTGGGATTGCTGTCGAGATCGACCATGTTGCCCGCTTCTTTTGCCGCTTGTGTTCCTGTGTTCATTGCCACCGCAACATCCGCCTGCGCCAGGGCAGGCGCGTCATTCGTTCCGTCGCCTGTCATTGCCACTAAACGTCCTCCGGCCTGCATTTCCCGAATAAGCTTTAGTTTTGTTTCCGGTGTGGCTTGAGCCAAAAAATCATCCATGCCGGCTTCTGCTGCAATAGCCGCAGCGGTGAGGGGATTGTCGCCTGTGATCATGATCGTTTTAATGCCCATGCGGCGTAATTCACTGAAGCGTTCTTTGATGCCGCCTTTGATAATATCCTTAAGGCGTATCACACCCAAGACTCGTTTATGATCCGCAACAACGAGAGGTGTGCCTCCGAGCTTTGCGATCGATTCAATATTTTTTCGGAGCGGCTCAGGAAATTTTCCGCCTTGTTTGCGGACATACTCCTCGATCGCGTCAGCGGCACCTTTGCGGATTTCGCGTCCATCTGCCAAATTGACTCCGCTCATGCGTGTTTGAGCCGTGAAGGGGATGAAAGTTGCGCCTAAATCATGAATATTGCGTTCGCGGATTTTATATTTTCCTTTTGCTAAAACGACAATCGATCGTCCTTCAGGAGTTTCATCCGAAAGTGAAGCAAGCTGAGCGGCATCGGCCAGTTCTTCGGGTTTAATGCTCTCCGCGGGAATAAACTCCACGGCTTGCCGGTTGCCGAGCGTAATCGTACCGGTTTTATCTAAAAGCAAAACATCCACATCCCCGGCGGCTTCCACAGCGCGGCCGGAAGTGGCAATCACATTTGCCTGAATCATCCGGTCCATACCTGCGATACCAATGGCGGACAAAAGTCCGCCGATGGTTGTCGGGATTAAACACACTAAAAGCGCGACTAAAACCGTGACAGTGACGATGGTTCCTTTTCCTGCGGAGACCACACTGTAAATCGAATATGGTAAAAGCGTTACGGTAGCCCAAAGTAAAACAATGGTGAGCGCGGCAAGCAGAATATGAAGAGCAATCTCATTAGGAGTTTTTTGGCGTTTGGCGCCTTCAACCATGGCAATCATGCGGTCAAGAAAAGTTTCACCGGGATTGGATGTGATCCGGACCACAATCCAATCCGACAAAACGCATGTGCCGCCCGTGACAGCGTTACGGTCTCCGCCTGCTTCGCGTATGACCGGCGCGCTTTCTCCCGTAATTGCGCTTTCGTCCACAGACGCGATTCCTTTGATAACTTCGCCGTCCATTGGTATCGAGTCGCCGGCTTCAACCAAAACAAAATCACCGCTTTTGAGCTGAGCGGCAGAAATAATTTGATGTCCGTCCGCACGGTCAGGTCTGATCAGTTTTTTTGCGGAAGTATCTTTGCGGGTTTTGCGCAAGCTTTCAGCCTGAGCTTTACCGCGTCCCTCCGCCATGGCTTCGGCAAAATTTGCAAAGATCAGAGTAAACCAAAGCCAAAGTGCGATCGCTAAAATAAAACTGGCTTTGGTTTCTCCGTGTCCGATCAGAGCCTGAAAATAAAGTCCTGTTGTTAAAAGACTTCCGACAAAAACCACAAACATGACGGGGTTTTTAATTTGATGTCGCGGGTCCAGTTTTGTAAAAGAATTAAAAATCGCCGGTAAGGCAATTTCCGGATCAAACAGTGATCTTGCTTTATGAGTGGTCATGATGCCTCCTTATCCGGCGATGGTTAAGTGTTCAGCAATAGGTCCCAGCGCCAAAGCAGGAAAAACCGTCAATGCTCCAACCAGAAGAACCGTAAAAACAAGGAACAAAATAAAAAGCGGAGTGTGCGTAGGTAATGTTCCGCTGCCGGCCGGTACAATTTTTTTCTTGGCGAGTGAGCCCGCTATGGCAAGCAGGGGAATCGCGAGCCAGTAACGCGAAATAAACATGCAAAT
>CAZSVD010000179.1:0-4236 GCA_964610145.1 uncultured bacterium
CGTGTTTTTCAAGATACTTTCTGATCGGATTATTTGAAACTCCTACGGCACCGGCTAAAGCAGCGATAGATCCGTACTTCTTTAACACGGCACGCCAAGCTGAAGCAGTATCACCGCCCCGCCTTTGCATAAAGCGTCGAACCGACACATCTGCAGGCCGGTCATAGTTTCCTCTTCCGGCGCCTTCACGCGCTTCAGAGCGCTTGCCAAAAGAGGAAACATCGACTTGTTGGGGAAGATTTCTTCCAAAAGGCCGCATATCAGCTTCAATTAACACAGGGCGCGGAAAACCACCTTTATGTTCGGGAGGAAGCCATTGAAAATCGATTGCAAATTCAAGATGAACATCAGCCGAAAGGCCTGCGGCCAAAAACCGCGGCTTTGCGAAGAGCATCAGCTTCGTAATTTGTGAGCGGACATACTGTTTAAACTCAAGTTTCCTTAAAGTTGAAATACCGGCCGCACCCAATACTTCTGTATAAGCTAAATCACCAAGACGCTCATAAGCATGTGCGCGAAATGCCTGATTGGCAAATAAGGGTGACGAGCCTACTTTGGTAAATGTTCCATAGCCATCATTTGAACTGTCTTCATCAAAAACAATATTTTCCCCGGCAACGTCTGCATTAAAAATAACGCGTGTTTCGATGGCATTGCCACGTTGCCGAATAAAATTCATCCGCGCTTCAGCCATGCCGGGATCATAATCAGCTCGGCTCATGCTTTTTTGAACGGATAATATTTTCCAAATATGAATCAAGATTGGAATAACTTGAGGATGGTTTTTAGGAATGTTAAAGACTGCCAAGTTTTCGGCCAATAAATTTCTAAAATGTTCCAGCCCGGTCAAACCGAACGATTCCACCATCGCTGATATCTGTCGTGCGGGTGAATCCTCTTTATCGAGCTCATCATTTGTAAACGCCAATTGAATTTTAATCGCATCCTGATCGTGACTAAAAAAAGCGATTCGTTCACCAAGCGAACCGGCATTGGGCTTAAAAACAAAATCAGGGGCTTTTGGATTGCTCACGAAACCCGTAAAAAAGCTTTCTGCTTTCGTTTTTGGATGAAGCCAATCCGGCGATGTTTGATTTAAGAATTGATCCGCTCCACTTTTTATTCTCGTTTCAGAAAGCAAATCGCTATCCGCTTCAAAAACACTTAAAAGTTTTGGCTGCGATATTGACCCTCCTTCAAAAAAGACTCGCGTTCCGGCCTTCGAGCGCAAAGCATGAAAAAACTCTTCTGCCGAAACCCGCGTTTCGGATCGTGCTTCCGAACGGCCGACAAACAAAGTCCTTTTTCACGTTGAAAGGAAAGCATATACGGCTGAACCTGCTGAATAATTTTCTTGGCGACCGTCGTAGAGTTCTGCTGGTCTTCCAAATCTTTAAGCTCACCTACATCTCCGGAAAGCTGTCTTTCTAGCAAGTCGATTTTTTTTCTATGCGCTAGCCATTCGGACACGAGCCAATCATGCAAGAGCGGTGCCGCTTGAGCGGGATTACGGCCGTTGAGCAACGCCGGACGAATTTTTTCCTCGTGCGCGGCTTGTTCGCTCTGTATTTTTTCCGTAACTTTGGCCCGAAATGAAACTCTCCGATCTTGAATACGCTGCAATTCACTTTCGAAAAGCTGTTCATCGCTGATCGATCCCGCCAATCGCTTTTGTTGAGCTAAATAAAGTGTAATCCCGCGCTTTGCCTGGGGAGAAAGAAGTCCGAAAATTTCATATGCTTTTTCAAATAAACTAAGCAGCGGCTTTGCGGCTTCCCGAACATTTTGTAATAACAGGGCTTGATCCCGAAGCTCTACAGGCAAATCCTCAACTTGCTTACCCAAAAGAATATCGCGCATCCAATTATTAAAAAGCTCCTGCTGAAATAGCCCGTGTTTTTCATTAAGCACATCACCTTTTTGTCTGGATTGAATGGACTCACCCGCTAAATTCCAAAGCGGAGCTAAAACATCATTGTTCTGCGTAGCCCAATTTTTAAGTGCCTGACTGAGGCCCAAATGCTTGGTTGCCCATTCAAACGCGGTGGCTTCTCCAAAAACAATTGAATGCCGCTTTTCGCCCATAAACATCTTGATAAGCACATTCATCCCATCAATCGCAGAAAGTGGCATTTTCGAAGAGACTGCAGCAGTGGCTCCCGGAACACCGCTTAATCCGGATGTCAGCATCCAACCAAAAAGACCCCCGACCATTTTGGCAAATTCGCGGCGAGGTAAAGTAAACGGACGCGCGGTAACCGTGGTACCCGTGCCATGCTCGAATTTGAGATAGAGACGATAAATAGTGAGCAATCGCGTTAAATCCGCCGGAAGCTGTTGCAACCAAACTGCTTCTTCCGGATTTGAAATATCAATTAAGTTCTGAGCCCATCCCGGATGCCCTTTAATTTCTTTGGGCATTCGCTCCTGAAAAAATTCAACGATCTGATAATCCGACCATTTTTCCGATCCGGATTGTTGCCGCAAAAGTTTGGGAAAGCGGCTTAAATAATCAGCAAATACCGGCTGAGGATTTTCGCGCGGATTTACGGCAAGTACTTTTAAATTTTTCACCACGGCAAGTTTGACTTCTTGCGCGAGCGCTTCATTTTCTTCTCCTCGCGGATAAACCGGTTTTCCGATCCGCACACGAATATAAAACGGAGGTTTTGTTAAACCGCTTCTTTTCCAAAGCGTAAAAGCACGCAGAAAATCACGCACGCCCCATTTTCGAGAAATATTGGAGTCGATCGCAAAAGGAACAATCGGCGTTTGCGTATCAAACGCAATCTTCGCAAGCGCGCTTTTATTCCAATGCACAAATTTGTGCGCTACTTCTTCATCCGGCATATTCGCAACGGCAGACGTTTTTAAATCTTCATGCACGCGCTCAGGACGACCCGCGGGGAAAATTCCTAAAATAGCCCCCGGATTATGATTTAAAAAATCTTCCGCTTTTTGAACTGTTTTGCCGCGCTCGACGGGTAATCCGCCGCCAAATTCGATCAGCTTGCGTGTCACCCAATCCACACTGTCCGGCGCAGCTACAAATACGGGCATGCGTCCGGTTAATTTGTAAAGTTCGGTCACTAATAAACTGCCTTCTAAAATACCGGTATGATTTCCGGCCAAAATAAATTTTTCCGGGGTTTGCAGATTTTCCACGCCCTCAATTTCAATCGGCCAAGGTTTGCCGCGCAAATACGTCCATTGCTTAAACGCCTGATAAAGAAAATTCCAAAATCTTAAAACCGGACGATAACCAATTCCTTTGCCATTACCGACTAAGTTTTTAAATTTTGGAATCTCACGCGCCGGCACTGTGCGCGCTTCTGAGCGGGAAAAATCGTGATAAGCCCAATTGCCGGATTCCAGCACTGAAAACTTTGTGGGATAAATAAGGTTGGTGTCTTCGCTCATCAAACAAGCAATTCCTGGTTGGTCAGCCTCCAAATCAGGATCCATTTCTTCCGCTGTTTTACGATCAAGCAACACATATTCCAGATCATCAAACAGAGGTCGGTCTCTGACTCCATCTAGCCGAATCTTAATGCGATTGCTTTTTTGGGCTTCCTTAATAAGCCAGGTCATATCCCCCTTGCGGATCAGATTAAAATCATCCGTGCGAATATAAGCCCCTTCTTTGCTATCGTCCGAACGTGTTTCTGAACGCACAGGCTTTACAAGAAAGACAGCGCCGTCTCGAGGCTCATTTAGATGGACCGGAGTAAGAGTTAGATCCGATACATCCGCACCTGGTTTTGATTCCAGAAAAAGTCCGCTGTTGTTTGCATGAGCAGTCGCGTTTAAGTAACTTAAAACTTTTTCGGATGTAAGCAACCCTCCTCGATTGAACGGTGTGTTGTAGATAATCGCCGCTCCGGGATTTAATTTCTCCAGATAGGGTTCAAAAACTTCGTCGACATCCAGCTTCGCAAGCACTTCTGTTGTTCCCATTTGCTTTGCAAGAGCTTCCATCGCATACTGATCAGCAATCCGCTCTGAGGTTCCGTGTCGACCCACCACTGCGAGCGCAAATAAATAATCAATTTTTAATTCCGCTGGTATTTCATGAGGAGCAGAATACATCGGTATTGGCGCGAATTTACCCGAGTTTAAAAAAACCCTCAATGCTCTTTGCATCGGCTTGCTATGCTCGACCATCACCACACCAATTCCGAGCTGATGCAAAAGTAAGGGTAGTAAATCCGCACCGCTCGGTCCAACAACAACCGC
>CAZSVD010000180.1:0-4118 GCA_964610145.1 uncultured bacterium
TCGGCCAAGTTCGCGGATCAAGTTTGGATTCAGGCGAAACTCCTCCACCTCTCGCACGCTGACTACGCCTGTAGGATTGCGCTCCATAAAATCCTCATGGGCTTGAATTGTGTCTTTGTATGTCTTTTCCGTTCCTGAAATACGAGAATAGGTCTCAATTGAGGCCGGATCATCCTGTCTCATCACGATCTTGATATTGCAATTTTCAAGCACCTGCTTCACAAAGGCATCGCCCGCCTTTTGAAGATCCCCCAAAGATTGATGCGCTATCGTAATCGCGAGGTGCGCCCCACGCGCCTTATTCAAAAACTCGATAAACTGCTCATAAGCAAAATTAGAAAACTCATCTATGAAAATGGGGAAGAAAAACCGCTTATCCTCCGGCAGATACGCCTGAATATGATTGGAGATTGTTTTTAAATCTTGCAGGACAATCCGCCCAAACCTCCGCGCGGTTTCTTCGTAACCCTGAGCGTTAAGCTGAAAATAAACAATCTTGCGATTGAGATAGGCATCGAGCAAATCTATTTGCGGCTGCTCCTCTTTGAGAAGATTAGAAAATTCACTCTCTGAAATCATCCCCAAATCCGCTGTCATGCCGGACAAGTCTTTTTGGAAAACCATATATTTTTTCAGGATATTCATAATCAGCTCTTTGAGATGTGAGTCTTTGAGCTGCTTTGCCAGCTCGGACAGCTTTCTATCGTCTGATAACAATTCATAGAGCTTACCGAAAGTGACGCATTGCCCAACGCTTTTGAGGCTTTTCATAAGAAGCAAAAGTGTTTCCTCGGACTTCTTCTTATAGAACTCCTCCGTCCAAATGTTGGCGCTAATAATCTTGTCTTTGAGCTCGGTGGGGTTTCCCCTTAAAAGCGGATTGTAGGTATTCGACTTCTCGGGATAAGCCAGCGAGAAGAATAAGAAATCTTTCTCGCGGCCAAGATGTTTCACATGAAAATAAATTTTCTCAAGTGTCTCTCTGTCTCCCTTAGCATCCATGATAAGCGCACCTGTTCCACGGGAAATATCCTGAACAAAGAGCGGGAGGATAAGCGAGTCGGTTTTTCCAGCTCCCGTTGATCCGACGACATGTGTGTGCATTTTTCTCATCTCACGGTTAAGACACACCACCCGCCTTGTTTTCATGCTTCGCCCTAGAAAAACCTCGCTTTCCACTGCTTTGTTCCGGCCGGCAATCATTTCACCTTGAGAAAATTGGAATTTATGCGCTGGCTTTAATCCTTTGGCAAATTTGTCCTGTTTTAGACAAGAAAAAATAATAAAAAAGGGTTGGGTTAAACAAAAATAACCGGCATAGAAAGCGAACGCCGCCTTCCAAATCTCGTTCGAACTCCGTGAGTGGCGAAGATTGCCATCCAACCATCCGCTCTTGAGCAGAAGCAATATAACCGCACAAGCCAAGAGGACGATCACTCCCCATACCACAACAATCCATCTTTTTGAGACAGTCACGACGAACCGGCTCACAATCATGGGAATTCTCACAAAAAGATTCTCAATGAAATCAGCAATAAGATTCATCCCTGCCCTTCCAAAAGGTCATGGATAGAACCTTTTTCAAAAGCCCCCTGTAGTGGGGCATTGATCTGATGCTTATCAAGATCAGCAAGCGTCACGAAGTGAAGTTTGTTGCAGGTGATTGCTTCGTCTTTGAGTTTCTCAATCAAAGAGGGGTTATCCACAACATAAACGACATGGCTGATTTGATCATCCAGCTCGTAGTTAAAGAAAATATCTTTGTAGCGGTCTTTTGACTTTTGCGATGCCTCGTATTCAAAAGCCACATGCTTACCGCGATGATAAATCATGCCGTCCGGCAATCGTCGCAATTGATAGAGCTTGGATACCACCCTTTCAGATAGCCATTCCCTATAGCCCCAGCTTTCAAACATGATCCGAATATCCGTCACCGACAAGTCATGTTTGTAATTTGAGTAATCCACATCCGCAAGCTCACAAAGCCCTCGATTCCGTCCAAACGCTTTCAGCTCTTTCAGCCCGCTTGCCGTCACCATATAAATTACATGCTTATAAAATGCATATTTGCTGCGCTTCAAAAATCCCGCTTTCATCAATTCATACAACCGCCGGTAATCTTCAATGCTCTTTTCCGTTATGTCCTTCCAAAATACCTTTCTCACCTGTTCCCTTGTCATAAACTTCTGCTCCAACACCCAACCCATTAATTCAATATCTCTCTTTGTAATTTTCATTTCCTTATCCTCCCGCTCTCGCTTTCCTCCCGCTTACCTGACCACGATATCTACTACTCGTAGAGAGAGCGTGGTCAGGCAATACGCTTTTCATAAGCGTAAGGGAGGAAAGCGATTGCGAATTCAAACCACCCAAAACCTTTTGGCTAGTCATATGGCTAGTTAAAATTCGATGATTTGTTTGCATTTTGTGCATTTAATAAATAATTTCTTTTTGTTGCGGTTCGCGTCCTTGCCTTCTTCCGTATCGAAATAATCATCCGGCACTTCGGCGAGTTTCTTGTTGCAGTTCGGGCATCTCAAATCTTTCATACTTCCATCTCCTTCTTTAATTACTGATCCGTAAAAAATAAAAGAAACGGAATGTCAGATTTGAGCAAACTCCTCCGCAATCTTTCTGACATGACTTAGCCGCTTGTTGATAAACGCGCGGCTGCGTTTGATGGTGAAAGCAATTTCAGATTTAGTTCTGCCTTCTAAAATCAAATTACAGATTTGGGATTCACAGGAATTGAGCTTTGGAATGAAATCAAACCGCGTGGCTCCTTTGGGCTCATGGGCAAAATCATGGCCGTCCGCCATAATTTGATTTAGAGAAACAGGTATATGCTTTCTTCTTTGACTGCATATCCGTCGGATCAAATCTTTGAGATGCAAGTTGAGACAACGCCCCATCGCCCCATGCCAATTTTCAGGCGCGATCCAGCCTCTCTGTCTTTTCTCAATCCAAAAACAAAAGAGTTCCTGTCGCACATCTTCCAATTCCCAATAGGCGTTCCAACGCATTTGGCGAAGGAATTTGGCAGCAACGCGATTGATAACGGCTGTTTCTTCGGAAGAAATAATGATCTGACTGTTCATAGAGCACCTCTTTTGTTTTGGTGCTCAAGATAAATGTCAGGACAATGTCAGGAAATACCGGAGGGCTAACGGAGGGTTAACTATAGTTTTTTTTCTTGCCTCCAAGAAAACATAAGATTGTTGTCTAGCTTTAGGTGGTGGAATTAAGGGAACAACCATGGTCTGTTTTACCCAATTCAATTTGCAAAGTACTGTGATGTATCAAAAATCGGCGCTCTAATTCATGCGTAACACTTTCAATAAAATCATCCCCTGGATATCCGCTGGGAATAACCAAGTGAGCCGTTAACCCGCTTTCCTTCGTACTCATTCCCCAAATATGCAAATCATGCACCGCAGTAACATGTGGCAATGTGGTTAAGTATTGTTTAACAGCCTGAATGTCAATATGAGGCGGAACCGCATTTAATGCCAAATTAACAGAATCGCCTAGCAACCTCCAAGAACCTAGCAAAATTACTCCAATAATAATGATACTAATCACAGGGTCAATCCAATAAAACCCAGTAAAAAACATTCCTATGCCGGCAATCACTACACTCAACGAGACTGCGGCATCAGCAGCCATATGCATAAACGCTCCACGAACATTTAAATCTAATTTGCTCCCCACAAAAAATAACCACGCAGAAAATCCATTAACACCAATTCCTATCGCAGCTACAATAGAAACAGTCATGCTTGCAATTTGTGCGGGTTCAAAAATGTGGTGAATTGCTTCCCATGCAATCGCACCACAAGAAACAAAGAGCAACATCGCATTCGCTAATGCCGCTAGAATAGACGAGCTACGCAGCCCATATGTATAGCGTTCATCAGCTGGTCGGCGAGCAAGCGCGGCTGTCCACGAAGCTAAAATTAAACTAAAAACATCAAACAAATTATGTCCAGCATCAGCCATCAATGCTGTGGAATGTGCAACAAACCCATAAATTAGTTCAATTACAACAAACAAACTGTTTAGAACGATAGCTATCCGAAATGCCCAGCCGTAGTCGGAGGAACTACTGTGATGATGTT
>CAZSVD010000181.1:0-2317 GCA_964610145.1 uncultured bacterium
CCTGTATTTTCTTTATTTATCAAAGTTTGATTTGTGTTTTTCTCGCGATGGCGTCCGTTTTGATGACGTTGATTTGGACGATGGGCAGTATTGTTTTCTTAGGCCGCGATATTAACTTGGTCACGTCTCTGCTTGGGCCCGTAATGATGATTATTGCGGTTGTGAACTCGATTCATTTTATCAATCTTTTTGTGATTATCCGCAGGCACCACCGCCGCGACCCCAAGGGTATCAAATATGTTGTCTACATCACCATGAAACAGCTAGCGAAGCCGTGTTTCTTAACGCACTTCATTGCGATGCTTGGTTTTGCTTCATTGCTTTCGGATCCGGTGCCCGCGGTTCAGGATTTCGGGCTCTTTGCGGGGTTGGGAACTTTTTACTCGTTCGTGATTCATATGGTTGTCGTACCGGTGTTGCTGCCAATTTTGCCCATTGCGTTATTTCAGGAAGGTCCTGGAAATTTATGGATTGAAAAAGCGATTGTAAAGTTTATCGAGAATATTGAGTACCGGATGCGCCGCCTGATGGTTTTAATCACTATTCTGCTGGTGTTGATCGCAGTTTACGGCGTGCGCATGCTTGAAGTCGACACCAGTTTGGTGCGTCAACTAAAACCTTCCTCGGCTCTCGCCAAAGCCACGCATTTTATTGATGATCATGTCACGGGTGTTTATACGATGGCGTTCATTTTTCGCCGGAAAGACGGACAGCCTTTTTTAACCCATGACTCGCTGCAAAAAATAGATGATTTTAAAGCGGAGGTGGAAAAACTTTCGGATGTGCGCAAGGTGAATTGCATCACAAGCTTGGTCAAAAAAATTAATCTGGCGGTGGAAAATAAACCCGAAGCCTACAAAATTCCCGATGATAATAAGCGCATCGATACCTACTTAAATGAAATGCTGAAGCGAAACCGCAAGGATACGCTGCAATGGATTTCACACGATTTTCAGGAGCTACGCATGGAAGCCCGCATCCGCGCGGTGGGGACCCGTGACGGAGATGCGTTAGACACCCATATTCGCGAAATGATCCGCCAGCAGCTGTCCGCTGATTTTGATTGTGAAGTTACCGGCAATGTGACTCTTTTAGGAAAAATGGCTAAAAAGTTGGTCGATTATCAAATGCGCGGTTTTACAGCGGCCTTTATTGCGATTTTAATTTTGATCATTATCTTTTTTAGATCGATTCGTATCGGGCTTTTGGCGTCAATTCCTAATCTGCTGCCGATTGTTTTGGTTTACGGAACGATGGGCTTTTTAAAAATTGAACTTTCCATGCCCACCGCGATGATTTCAGGAATTGTGTTGGGGCTTGTCGTGGACCAGGCGATTCATTTTGTGAACCGGTTCAAAATGGAATTTAAAAAACGCCGGAATTATCTTCAGGCGCTGCATCACACTTACCGTTATGTCGGAGCATCATTGATTACATCGAATATGATTCTTTGTATCGGTTTCGCTTCAAGTGTTTTTGCGAGTTTTCGCCCCACCGTGCATTTTGGCGTTTTAACCGCGCTCACAATTTTTATCGCGCTTTTCTGCACTTTGATCATTATGCCGGTGTTTCTGGTCTGGATGAAACCCTTTGGAAGAACCCCGCTTTTCCGCAAAGAAAACACGTAAAATTCGTTTTCCCGCATCCTTTGGGTTGGCTTATAATACCCACTTTACTAAATCCCATTTTTGAGGAGTTATCATGGAATCGAGAGAGTACGGCCAGCGTTTTTTACCTAAACAATCGATCGCGGATATTCGCGCTGCTTTTGAAGCAGGCAAGAAGGTGACGATTGCGGGCCGTTTAATGACCATCCGTCAAATGGGTAAAAGTATTTTTGCCGACGTGAAAGATCAGGATGGGCGGATTCAGATTTATGTCAAAGCGGATTCGACAGGAGAAGAGGCTTTCAATCATTTTAAATCGCTGAAGATGGGCGATATTATCGGTTTGAGCGGCGAGCTTTTTACTTCCAAAATGGGTGAGATGACGGTGAAAGTTGAAAAGTTCCAACGACTTTCCTCGATTGTGCGCCCAATGCCTGAAAAATGGCATGGTCTTAAAGATGTGGAAACGCGCTATCGTCAACGCTATGTTGATTTAATTGTGAACGATGATGTACGGCAGGTTTTTAAAACACGCAGTTTAATTATGCGTGAAATTCGCGGGTTCCTTGACGCGCAGGGATTTATGGAAGTTGAAACTCCGATGATGCAGCCTCTTGCAGGCGGCGCGCGTGCAAGACCCTTTATCACGCATCACAATACGCTTGAAATGGATTTATACATGCGTATCGCGCCCGAGCTTTATTTAAAGC
>CAZSVD010000182.1:0-4818 GCA_964610145.1 uncultured bacterium
GTCGCAAACCGGCGCGATGCCGGGCCTTTCACACGAATGGAGCCGTGAAAGAAGAATTCTTTTTAATGCCCGAGCATATACGAAGATGGAGCGATCTTTTTTTTCGCAAGGAATGGACCTTGATTGATACTGCATATATGGCCGGAATATTTGAAGGAGATTATCGGCAATGGTATTCTTCCGGTGAGACTAAAGTTGCGGGGCAGTATGAAAACGGTGATGCTCGGGGCGTTTGGACTTTTTTTCGAAAGAACGGAAAAGTTCGTATGACGAAAGAATACGCGGGCGAGCTGGGTGATTTAACAATCACGACTCAGACTTATTTTGAAAACGGCAAAGTGGCTTCCAAAGCGATGGAAGGATCAAGTCTTGCCGTTAAGAACCGTGAAGACACTTTACTTTATGAATCAGGGCGCCCCTTTTTCAAAATGAAACTGAGAGGCGAGGTGCCTGAGCTGATTGGTTTTTTTGATCCTGAGGGAGTTTCGCTGGTTGTTTGTGATGCTGATGAGTTCGGATTTTTTTGCGCGCTGGATTCGGAGGCGGGAACGGGATCAACCAAAGAAATCCGATCTTATTATCCTGACGGCGTGACCGCGCTTGAGATGAATGTGAACGGAGGGCGTTTAAACGGACGGCTGACCCGATTTTATGAAAGCGGGAAGACGGCGAGTTATTTGACTTTTAATCACGGCGCGCTGGACGGTGAAGCCGCTTACTATGACGAAAGCGGCAAGCTGGAGGCGCTGAAGGAATTTAAAAATTGGAAACTGACCGCGGCAAGTTATTATGATGGTGACGGAGAGGCCCTTTCTTACCCTCAAGGAAACGCGTAAATTTATGACGATTGAAGAATTGATTGAAAATTTTGAGCTGATGGAAAACTGGGAAGATCGCTATAAATATGTGATCGATCTCGGTAAAGCCATGCCGCCGATGCCGGAAGAGGACAAGACGGAAGAGAATAAAGTGCGCGGCTGCATGAGTCAGGTTTGGTTTAAGTTTTTGCCGTCCCAAGCAAATCCTCCGCGTCTTGAATTTTTGGCGGATAGTGACGCGTTTATCGTGAAAGGACTTGCCGCGATTTTACATTTGATTTACTCCGGTAAAACGAGAGAAGAAGCGCAAAAAATTAATTTGGAAGAGCTGTTTAAAAAACTCGGCTTGGAAGGGCATTTATCGATGAATCGCCGGAATGGGTTTTACGCTATGGCGGAGCGTATTCAAACCGCCGTTCAAAACGTATGAGGAAAAGCATGAAGTTGGCTGTCATTTTTTTGGGATTGTTTTTCAGTTTTGCGGGGCTCGCGCGTGCCGAGGAAGCGGCTGCTCCGACTCAGGTTGAAAAAGAAGAAGTCACGGTAACGGAGGTTCACACGGAAAAGATTGCCCGCGTGGAAAAGATGACCGAGTTGCCGGGGTTTTTATCTGCCGATAAAAAGCTGATTGATTCGATCGGGGTGGAAACATTGGGGGACATTGTGACACCTTTGATTCGGGCCGGATCGCAAGCGCCCGCCACGGCTTCCTTAAAACTCGGAATTATTAAGAGCTGTGATTGCGCGAAATTAAAGCTTTATCGTATTCCTCAAGATCCCGCGCAAAAACCCTTCCAGCTTAGCTATGACGCGATTCGCGGATTTTCCGGAGATGACAAAACGGTGGAAGTTCTTTTGGAGGCAACGACAAGCTCTCAGCTCAAGATGACGGTGCTTACTCCGGCTGAATTGGAACCCGGAAAAGCGTTGGAATGGATGCCTGCCGGTGAAATGAAAGCGGTTGAAAAAGATGCTGACAAAAAATCACCGGAAGTTCAATCCATGATCCAAACCTGGAAAATCGCAAATCACAAGATTGATTGCCAGGGACTTGTTCCGCAAAAATGTTTGTTGATTCAAAAAGCGGATAAGAAAGATCCGGAATCCTTTTTCGGACGAATTGAAGGCTTTGATTATCAGGAAGGATTCGATTACGTTGTTCAGGTTCGGGAAGTTC
Organism: uncultured bacterium; assembly: GCA_964610145.1. GTDB lineage: Bacteria > Omnitrophota > Omnitrophia > Omnitrophales > Aquincolibacteriaceae > Multiplicimicrobium. The sequence continues at coordinate 1,996 of CAZSVD010000182.1, forward strand.
CTGTTAGAAATCCGCCCGCCGATGGGCCTGCTTCGATTTATGAGCTAGTTAAAATTGAGAGTCAAACTGCGGCTGTGCCTGAAAAAGAAGCAGTTGTTTCTTCTGAGCCCGTGCCTAGTAAAACTGAACCGAGTGCGAAATAAGTTTTTTATTTTCGTAAACAAACTTTCCGGTAAAAAAGCGGTCTTGTTTTAACCACTCCATAAAAATGGGGTCGCCTTCCCAAAGCGGAAGATCTTTTACTTTTTCGTCCGCGATCCATTCCAGCTTGCCTTCATCGCACTCGATTAATTTTCCGCTAAAATCGGTCGCGATAAAAATAAACATTTGCCAGTCCTGGCCTTCTTTAAAGTTGGGGAAGGTCAGAAAGCCCTTCAGTTTTGGATTGCGGATGGTGAGTCCCGATTCTTCTTTGACTTCACGAATGACGCATTCTTCGGCTGATTCTCCCGGGAAAAACTTACCGCCAAGGCCATTCCACTTGCCTTTATGAATATCCTGATCTTTTTTAATGCGGTGAAGCATCAGGGTTTTTCCGCCTTGTTTCACATAACAAAGCGTAGTCATGATATGGATTGTCATAAGTTTGCTTCTCTTGCGCTATTAAAAATTACCCTAACCTGTATGGTTTCAACGGGTTAAGAGCTATTTGATTAAGCTTCCCAAATGAGGCTTAGATTCCTATAATACCAAACCTTTTAAAACAACCAACGAGTTTATCTATGTCAGCAGAACAAATACGGCACTCGATCTTGAATTGCGAGACGAAAGACGCAACCGGACTGAATGATTTTCAGAAACTTCCGGATGATTCGGGCATTGCCATCGATAAAGTAGGTATCAACAATTATCGCATTCCGCTGCAATTCCGTCATCAAGACGGTACAGTGATGACCCATGACGCGACAGTCAGTATGTATGTCAATTGCCAGTCGGGAAAAACCGGTATTAACATGAGCCGTTTGTGCGAAATTCTTTTGCAGGAATCCGCGAAAACTCCCGTGGATGCCGCATTTTTCAAGAAAGTGCTTCATCGCTTTCGCGCAGACATGCGTGATTCTGTCGAAGAAGATTTTTTTGACGGAGCTTATCTTAAAATTCGCTACGCGTATTCCGTAAAACAACCCAGCCTTAAATCGAATCGTTGGGGTTGGCAATACTATGATTGTGTTTTGGAAGGACATGAATGCTCCAAAAACAAGACGCGACTTTATTTGACGGTGGATTATAAATATTCTTCGACATGTCCTTGTTCGCTTTCGATGTCCAAGCAATATGAAAAAGATTTTGCCGCGGGCAAAGAATGGGAAGGAAATGGTATCGCCGTTGGGCACAGCCAGCGTTCTATGGCGCGCGTGACAGCGCAATACTCACCGGATCAGGATTTTAGTGTGGAAGAGCTTGTGGCGATTATCCGCAAAGGTTTGCCGACAGAAACGCAGAGTATGGTGAAGCGTTTGGATGAGCAGGCTTTCGCGATTATGAACGGATCCAATCCGATGTTCGTTGAACATGCCACGCGCCGTCTTTCACGGGTTTTAAATTCAGATAAACGTATTTTGGATTGGGCCGCTTCCGTGGAGCATTGGGAATCTTTGCATAGCCACAACGCTGTTGGGGTGATTCGCAAAGGCATCCCTGGCGGATTACGCTAATCGATCCAAAAGTCCGTCTACTGCGTTCTAAACTCGCAATCTTCGGTCAACGTACCTTCACGTACGCCTCCCTTGATTGCTCGTTTGCGCCTTGTATCCGGATCTTTTTGATTCGATTTAAAGATTTCAAAATTTTTTTTAAATAAATTGAGGAAATTGATATGACAGATTTAGTTTTTAAAATTTTTGGTGAGCGTAAAAAAGAAACGTTGGAAGAAGGTTTTGAGTTCGCGCCTAAATTTGATGCTGATGGATTGATTCCCTGCATTGCCACCGATTACAAAACAGGTGAGATTTTGATGGTGGCTTATATGAATCGCGAGTCATTGGCCAAGACGCTTGAAATCGGCGAAGTGGTTTACTATAGCCGCAGCCGAAAGGAAATTTGGCACAAAGGCGCCACAAGCGGCCTCGTGCAGAAAGTGAAAGAAATTCGAACGGATTGTGATCAGGACGCGATTTGGGTGAAAGTTGAAGCGATCGGCGGAGCGAGCTGTCATACCGGTTACCGCTCATGCTTTTATCGCAGTATGCCTTTTGGAAAAGATCACAACCCGGAACAAGTTGTGAAGCTTCGCCAGGAAGAAAAGGTGAAGGCTTTTGACCCGGCCAAGGTTTACGGGCACAAATCAAAATAAGTTTCTAAACGGGGGACGAAAGACGAGCAGTTTCGTTTTTCGCTCCCCGTTTTGTTTTTAATTTATGGCTAACACAATACTCATAAAAAACGGAACGGTAGTTTCATCCGCCGGACGCATTCGGGCGGATGTTTTCGTGGAAAACGGAAAAATTATTCGCGTGGGAGCCAATCTTTCCGTGAAAGCGGATCGTGTGATTGATGCCGCCGGTTTGTTTGTCATTCCGGGAGCGCTTGATCCGCATGTTCATTTTCGCGATCCGGGGCAGCCTCATAAAGAAGATTTGCATTCCGGCAGTATGGCTTGCGCTGCGGGCGGGGTGACGGGTTTTTTTGACATGCCCAATAATGAACCTTCGACCACGAATTCTGATCTCATGGCGAATAAAAAAAAAACAGCCGCTTCAAAGTGTGTTGTGAATTACAATTTTTTTATCGGCGCGACTCCGTCCAATGTTACTGAAATGAATTCCATTAAAAATATTTGCGGCATCAAAGTTTTTATGGGCTGTTCAACGGGCGGTTTGCTTG
>CAZSVD010000183.1:0-1517 GCA_964610145.1 uncultured bacterium
AAGCTTGAACTGATTCAATCCGATAGGCGTTTTGTAATGCCTTTAAATCGCGTCCCAGAGCTCCCATATGGCAAGATAAATACGCCATGACTTCTGGGCCTGAGCCATTCGTTAAAGCGCGGGTGACGGCAGGTTCAAGACCGGTGCGAGGCGGATCGAGAATCGCGAAGACGCTTCCCATGCGCTTTTCCGCAAGAATATCTTCAATGCAATCTTCCACAGGTTCAGGTGCGATTTCTGCGGCAAGCCCTACGTTTTGCAAGTTCATTTGCAGCGCATCAACCGCGGCAGGGTGACTTTCCACGCAAAGCGTTTGTGATCGGCGCGGGTTAATAAGATAGGTGAACGTGCCGACGCCCGCGTAGAGATACCAAAAGTGTTCGGGCTTGAGGCTTTCATATTGCGCGTGAATTTTTTCGGCAACTTTGAGCGTCATCTCAATGTTATTCTGAAAAAAACAACGTGAATGGGTGCGCATGCGGCTGTTGCCGATGGGAATATTAAAAAAGGTATCTTCCGCGCTGGAAACAACTTTGCCTGCGGCTCCCAGGCGAATGGTAATACGGTCAAGTCGGTGGTCGTTAGTCGGTAGTCGTTGGTCTTTTAAAATCGAATTTAATTCGTCTTTCGCGAGCAAGCAAGATTCGATTTTAAATTTGGATTCATTGTCTTCATTGACGAAACCCCAACCGTCTCTAGTGGCATGAAGAGTGATGTGATTGCGATAACCGTAAGGGCTTGAGTTCGCGACAATCGGTAGAAAACAATTGTCAGGCAGCTGCAATTGTTTTTGTAGCGATTCGCGGATTTGAATTTCTTTCCAGCGGATCTCCTCAGCGTAACTCATGTGCTGATATTGACAGCCGCCGCAGGAGCCATAATAAATGCAGGGTGCGGTTTCGCGGGAGGGGGATGGATTTTCGATTTTTACCGCGCGGGCTTCCATGAAATTTTTCTTATCCTGAAGAATTTCGACTTCAACCGTTTCACCCGGCAATGCGTTTTCAACAAAGCAGACTTTGCCTTCGACTCTTCCGATACCTTTACCGCCATAGCCTATTTTTTCGATTTGAATTTGCATACGTGCATTTTAGTCTGATTTAGTGGAAGAGCACATAGAAATAAAAAGGGCGGGCATTTGCATGCCCGCCCTTAGTCTGCAGTCTTTTGTCGGCAGTCTATTTTACTGTTGATCCTTCCCAGTCTTCAGTCTTGGGTTGCGGGCTATCAAATTTATATGTAATTCCTGCGGTCCAGACATGTAAAAATGAGGAATATTTTCCATCAACTGATGTGCTGAGCGCATCAGAAATATCATTTTTAACATGTCGATTCATAAAAAAGATTGGCATGTATGCTAAGTCCAGATCAAGGTTATCGATTATTTTATAGCCAATTCCCAAAGAAAATGCAAAACGATTGGCATCTGGTATGGCAGGAGTGAATGAGTGCTTGGGTACCGGTGTGATATACAAAAGTGCACCCGAGCGCAGAGTCAGTTTTTTATTTAACTTATT